>WJIW01000480.1 GCA_014730065.1 Armatimonadia bacterium
CCCAAGGGGAACACCAAGGCCAAGGCCAGGGCGGCACGCCAGAAGACGGGGGCTCCCATCAGGGCGTCCAGAAGAGAGGGCACGATGAGGGCGTGGGCGGCTCCGATGCCGGCCGCGGCCAGGGCGGAGATCTGGACGACGGTGACCAGACGCGGGCCGACCCAGCTCTGGCTGAGGAGGCTCCCCACGCCGCCACCCACCAGGAGGCCGAACACCACTACCGAGAGCGAGAGGGTCGGGTAGCCCAGGAAGAGCACGAGCTTCTGGGCCAACGGCACCTCCACGAGCATGAAGCCCAGCCCCAGTAGCGCGAAGTAGCCGAAGGAGGCGCCATGCTCGGCGGGCAGCATCTCGCCTTCGCGCCGCCACCGCTGGTACAGGGAGACGAGGTAGATCAGCAGGCCCGCGGCGATGGCGATGCCGGGCACGATGAGCAGGGCGGTGAGCGCGGGATTGGCGCCCTTGCGCAAGTCGACGAAGAAGGGCCGGTCGTCGGTAACGGGAGAGAGGTCCCAGGTACCGATCTGGTCCACGTAGGTCTGGATGCCGCCTTCGGGGGATCCCACCAAGCCCAAGCCCATGTACGACTCGGCAGTGTGGGGCAGGTACAGCACCTCGAGTCCCGTCACTTCCTGGGCCCGGGTCTCTCGGATCCACGCCAGCTCGGCGTCGGTGGCGGGTATCTGGGCCTGCGGGCCCTCGAACAGGGGCATCATCCGCGCCAGGAATGGATCGGCCCGCAGCATGGCTTCGCCGTAGTGTTCGGCGCCGAGCCATGGGCGGGTGAAGGTGAAGGCGAGCTGGTCCGCAGCCTCCGGACCGAGGGGCTGCTTGGTCACCACGAGCATGTGGCTATATGGACTGGCCCACCAGTAGGAGGGGTCCAGGGCCAGCTCTCGGCCGATCTCGACGACCTGGTCCACGGACAGCCCATGGCGCTCGCCCACCCGGGCCATGGCGCCAAGGGTGCGGCCCGCGCGAGGGAGAGCGACGAGGGCGACGTGGTCCATGGCGTCGGCGGGGGCGACACCCTCGGCCTGTAGGGCGGCCACGGCGGTGAGCAGGGCTCTGCGCGCGATCAGCTCTTGATCGAACACGGCGACGAGCCGGCCCTGGGGCGTCAGGTGGTCCAGGTAGTCCTCGAAGCCCTCGACAGTGAACACGTGGGATTCGACCAGGGCGAGGCCGCTGGTGGCGGTGGTAGCCGTCTTCGTCAGGGCGGTGTAGATGACGTCGTACTGTCCGCGGTCCCGCCGCACGAAGCTGCGTCCCTCATCGACGTACAGAGAGAAGCCTTCGGTGGCATAGACGCTGCCGTTGTGATCGCTGAACTCGTGCATGAGCCGAGGGATGGAGGGGTTGAGCTCCACTCCGACCATGTCATCGGCCTCGGCCTGGATGCCCAGATGGATGTCCAGGCCGCCGCCCGGCCCGATGAAGAGCACCCGGTCGCGGGGTCCGGCGACCATGCCCGCGAACCCGAGCGTGCCAACGACGTCGGAGACGGACTCGGTGGTGCCGTCGTAGGGGACCATATTGGTGGGGACGTCGCCATCGGTATAGACGTACAGGGTGGGATCCCCGGCGTTCCGCACCACGTCGGTGCGAGCGAAGGCGTTCCAGTCGGTGGCGATGATCTCCGAGTCCAGGGCCTCGTTCGCCAGCTCGTTGGGCGAAAAGAGCGGCTTGACGTTAGTCTGGGCAGCCTCGTCCCCGCGGTCATAGCGGACGGCGCGTAGGCCGAGGAGATCTTCGGAGCGGTTCGCGGAGACGAGTCCGATGACCAGGAGGGTGCATAGGGCGGGCGCTATCCACGCGCGGGGGAGCTTGCCCACTCCCAGCACGAGCCCGGCGGCGGCGAACAGCACCGCTGAGGAGAGGACGGTGTTGATGCCGCCCAGGGCGTTGAGGACCAGGATGACACCCAAAGCGCCGGTGGCGGCGCCGAGGAGATCGGCGAAGTACAGCCCGCCGGCATGCTCGACGGTCCGGTCGAAGGCGTAGGAGAGGAAGGCTCCGGCGAGCAGGAATGTGGGCAGTGTGAGCAGGGGCACCGTAAGGGGGTCGAAGACGTGCTGGATCAGGGGCGTGCGGAAGAGCGCCCAGACGGACAGCGGGATGGAGAGGGCGGCCAGGGTGGCTAGGGTGGCGAGGATGGCATGATCGGAGAACCGGCGCGTAAGGCCGCGCCAGCGGGATACGCCGGCCATCCCGCCCAGGCCGAGCCCGCAGAGTGCCGACGAGATGATCAGGAAGACGAAGTGGAAGCGGAGCAGCACCGAGAGCACGCGAGTCAGGCTGATCTCGAGAAGGAGGACGGCGCAGGCAGCTAGGCCCACGGCGATGTAGACCTCGCGTCCCAGCTTGGGCTGTGCGGTCGATGTCACGAAGCCTCTCCCGCAGCCGTCTCGGCATCGGACTCGGTGGTGGATTCGGTCAGGGCCTCGGCGGTGGCCTCGTCCACTTCCTCGCTGTACTCGCACTCCTTGTTGGAGCAGATGATCTTGCCATGGCCCTTGGCGTTCTTGCGCGGGGGCTTGTAGACCAGGGGCTTGCCGTCGGTGGGGCAGTCGCGGTCGACGGGCCGGTTCCACAGGACGAACTTGCACTTGGGGTATGCGCTGCAGCCGTAGAACGTCTTGCCCCGGCGGGACTTGCGCTGCATGATCTCGCCCTCGCACCCGGTCTCAGGGCACTTGACGCCGGTGCTCTTGGGCTCCGAGCCGGGCTTGCGCTGGATGTACCGGCAGTCGGGATAGCCCGAGCATCCGACGAACATGCCGTACCGCCCACTGCGGCGGACCAGGGGCTTGCCGCACTCGGGGCACTCCTCACCCGTCTCCTCGGGCTCCTCTCGGTCCCGCTTCACGTAGCGGCAATCGGGGTAGCCCGAGCAGGCGATGAACAGCCCGTTGCGCCCCTTCCGGAGCACCAAGGGCTCGCCACATTGGGGGCAGTCCTCGCCGGCCTCGATGAAGCCCTCGGGCATCTGCTCCTGAGCCTCGGTCATGGTCTCGGCAAACTCGCCGTAGAACTCGCGCAGGAGGCCGCGCCAGTCCTTGTCGCCCTCCTCGATGGAGTCCAGCTCTTCTTCCATTTGGGCGGTGAAATCGGCGTCGACCACGTCGGCGAAGTGGCCCACCAAGGCGTCGTTCACCGCGAAACCCAGGCTGGTGGGAATGAAGCGGCGCTCCACGATCTCGGCGTAGTCGCGCTGCTTGATGACATCGACGGTGGGCGCGTAGGTGCTCGGGCGGCCCACTCCGCGCTTCTCCAGCTCGGCGATGAGCGCGGCTTCGGTGAACCGGGGCGGAGGCTGGGTGAAGTGCTGGCGAGGGGTGATCTGCTTGAGGTCGACGACCTGGCCCTCCTCGAGGGCCGGCAGCTCCTGCTTGCCCTGGGCATCGTCGTCCTCGGAGTCATCGTCCTTCTTCTGCTTCTCGGAGGCGTCGGCGAGGGCTTCCTTGGTCACGACCATCCAGCCCGGGAAGACGATCCGGGAGCCCGTCGCCCGGAAGACGTGCTCGCCCGCGCGAATGTCGACCGATGTGGACTCGATCTGGGCGTGGGCCATCTGGGAGGCGACGAACCGCTCCCAGATGAGGGTGTACAGCTTCAGCTCGTCGGGACCCAGGTACTTGGCCACAGCGTCGGGTGTGCGGAAGACGGAAGTGGGCCGGATGGCCTCGTGGGCGTCCTGGCCCTTCTTCTGCTTGTACTTCGGCGGCTTGGCGGGGAGGTAGTCCTTGCCGTACTTGTCGCTCACGACCTCGCGGGCGGCCTGCTGGGCCACGTCGGCGACCCGGGTGGAGTCGGTTCTCATGTAGGTGATGAGGCCGACCTGGCCGTCGCTGCCGAGCTCCTTACCTTCGTAGAGGCTCTGGGCGACCCTCATGGTGCGGCCGGCGGCGAATCCGAACCTGGAGGATGCGGCCTGCTGTAGGGTGCTGGTCATGAAGGGGGGGCGGGGCCGGCGCTTCTGGGCCCGGCGCGCGACCTTCTCCACGGCCCATTCTCTGTCTTGCACGTGATCGACGATGGCCTGGGCCTGGGTCTCGTCGCCGAGGCTCATCTTCTCGGACTTGGAGAACGGCGTGATGGCCTCGAATGTGATCTTCTCATTCTGAGGCGACAGCTCGGCGAGTATGGACCAGTACTCCTGGGTCTCGAAGGCTTGGATCTCCCGCTCGCGATCGACGATGAGGCGGAGGGCCACCGATTGCACCCTTCCCGCCGAGAGGCCCCTGACCCGGAGCTTCTTGCTGATGAGTGGTGAGAGCTCATAGCCCACCAGCCGATCGAGGATGCGTCGGGCTTGCTGCGCGTTCACCCGCGACATGTCTATCTGCCGAGGGGAGCCCAGGGCGCTCTGGACCGCATCCTTGGTGATCTCATTGAACTCGATGCGCACGGGCTCGCTGACCTTCAGGGCCTGGGCCAGATGCCAGGCTATGGCTTCACCCTCGCGGTCGGGGTCAGTGGCGAGGATGATCGTGTCGGCCTTCTTGGCGGCCTTGGCGAGCTTGGTGACCGTGTCGCGCTTCTCGGGAAGGACGCGATAGGTGGGCTCGAAGCCCTCGTCCACATCGACCCCCATAACGGTCTTGGGCAGGTCGCGGACATGACCCATCGAGGCCTCGATGGTGTACTGATCGCCCAGGAAGTTCTGAAGGGTTCGGACTTTGGCTGGTGACTCGACTATGACTAGGGAGCGTGCCATCTATCCTCTTTCCATAGCAACGGACTGGCGGCGATGCCGCTCGATCGTTCAGGGAGCAAGCATGGGCCGGGGCACTCGCCCGACAGCGTGGTCACCCCTAGGCCACAAGGTATGTTACCAAACTACTCCAGCCGCGAGAACCGGCCGCCAGGAAGACGCCGTGCCAGCCCCTTGACCTCCAGCAGCATCAGGGCCGTGCTGGCCTGGCGCACGTCCAGACCAGCCGCCGCCGCGATATCGTCGAGTTGCTGGGGATCGCCTTGGAGGGCGGAGTGCACTTTGGACTCGTGGGGCGACAGATTGGGCCGACGGCGCGGGGTGGCTGGCTTGGCATCACCCGGCTCCATGTCGATCATCCGCAACACATCGTCGGCCGACCCAATGAGGTGGGCACCCTCCTCCAGGAGCTTCAGGGCACCCCGGTGCCGGGCGTCCCGGGTATCGCCCGGCACGGCACCTACGGGCCGACCGAGATCTCTGGCCCAGCCCGCGGTGAGGAGTGCGCCAGACTTCTCCCTGGCTCCAATGACGACAGTGCCCTTCCCCAGGGCGGCGATGATCCGGTTGCGCTTCGGGAAGGTCCATCGCCGAGGCTGGCTTCCCAGCGGCATCTCGGTCACCAGGGCGCCCCTGTCAGCTATGTCGGCACGTAGGCTCTCATGCCCCGACGGGTATAGCACGTCGATCCCGCAGCCCAGGACAGCCACCGTCGCCCCTTCGCGGAGAGCGCCCCGGTGGGCGGCGCCGTCAACCCCGAGGGCGAACCCCGACACCACTGTTACCCCCTGGCTGGCGGTGCGCGCGGCCAGGTCCTCGGCGTCCATCAAGGCGCTCTCGGGTGCGCTCCGGGAGCCGACGATGGAGATGGCTGGGGACTTCAGCAGGTCCAGGTCGCCGAGGACGAACAGGCATGGCGGCGGGTCGTTGAGATCGCGGAGGCAGGAGGGGTACTCATCGGCGAGGATTGTGACCAGGCTAGCGCCCGATTCGACGAAGGCTCGGCGCTCTCGGCCGAGATCACAGTTGACCTCGATCTGGACCATCCGCTTGAGGACGCTGGGCTTGGTCCCGAGGAGCTCGGAGATCTCGGTCCCGCTGGCCCGGAAGAGCTCGGGCGCCCCGCCGACCTGGCTGATGACTCGGGCGGGGATGGCGACGGTTCGCTGGAGCTGGGCGAGCATGAGCCAGTAGTCCAGATCGCAGCGATCCTTGGCTCGAAGCTCCAGCCAGTCCTCCACGGCATCGGACATGGCAGGTACCTCCAAGACGCCACAGGCCCGGCCTAGGCCGAGCCTGTGCTGTTACTAGGATGACACATTCGCCCAGTCACGGGTTACGGCGATCGTGTAGAAGCTAGGTAGTCTCGTCGTCGTCGCTCGGAGTGGCCAGCAGCGGATGGCTCAGATCGCCGGTGGCGGCTTGGTCATCGCCTGCCTCGGGCGGCATGGTGCCGTGCCGGATGCGGTACCTGAGGCGCTCGATCTCCTCGTCGCGCTCAAGGAGCTTGGACTTGAGCAAGGAGACCTGTCGGTCAGCTCCTCGGCGAGCACTCCCTCGGAATGCGAGGGAGAAGAGGATGAAGAGGATCAGAACGAGACCGCCGCCCGCACCGGCAGCAAC
>WJIW01000481.1 GCA_014730065.1 Armatimonadia bacterium
CATGATGGCCGCGCACGATCCCCAGCACGGCGGCGAGCCCCAAGCCCCGACCCGCGAACTTGCTGGAGTAGAAGGGCTCGAAGATGCGCTGGCGCATGTCGGGCGGTATGCCGCTGCCCCGATCGGTGACCCGCAGGAACACGTACCGCCCCGGCGTCAGGTCATGCTCCGTGGAGACCATCTCATCGAGAAGCTCCTCGTCCACGTCCAGCACGCCCGTCTCCACGGCGATGGGCTCTGGCTGGTCCCCCATCGCCTCGCGGGCGTTGTGCACCAGGTTCATGACGACCTGGCTGATCTGGGTTGCATCCACGCATACGGGCGGCAGGTGTGGATCCAGGCGGGCATCCAGAGGGGCGGCCTTGTCCGTGGCCGCCTCGAGAAGCGGAAGCGCATCTCGGACCACACTCGATAGGTCATGCCGTGCCCGCTGGAGCTGGCCTCGACCCGAGTACGCCAGCATCTGCCGTGCGAGCTTGGCTGCCTGGTCCGCGGCGGCTTCCACGTCAGCCAGAAGCGGCATGAGGGCCGAGCCGGGATGCAGCGCGTCCTGGGCCAAGGCCACGTTGCCGACGATCCCCGTCAGCAGGTTGTTGAAATCATGGGCCACACCGCCCGCGAGGACCGTAAGGCTCTCCAGCCGCTCCGCTCGCTGGATCTCCGCCTCCATCGCCAGGCGCGCCTCCTCGGTCCGCTTGCGCTCGGTGATGTCCTGACCGAACTCGATCAGGGCCTGGACCTCGCCATTCTCGTCCACGACGGGGTAGCCCCGCAGCATCCACTGCCGGCCGTCGGGCGTCTCCACCTCGGCCTGCTGCGGCTGTCCCGTGTGACGCGCCTCCTTCACCGGACACACCTCGCACGGCTCGTCACGCCCATGCCAGATCTCGTAGCAGTACCTTCCCACCAAGTCCTCGGGCCTCTCACCCACCGAGTCCCCCGCCGCTTGGTTCGCCCACTGCACCCGAAGGTCCAGGTCGTAGTAGGCGAACATCTCCGCCGTGGAGTTCAGGATGAGGTTCTTCTCCCGCTCCGAGGCTTGCAGGGCCAGCTCGGCCTCCTTGCGCTCGGTCACCTCGCGGGTGATGGCGATGATTCCCTCGGGCTCGTCAGTGATGGGGTCTCGGACGGCGCGGCTTGTGGTCTCGACCCAGACGTAGTGCCCGTCGGCATGGCGGATCCGGTAGGTTACCGTGCTGACGGCCGCGCCCTCCCGCACCCGCTGGTGGCTGGCCGAGGTCGTCACCGTGTCGTCGGGGTGGAAGAACTCGTAAGCGCTCCGCCCGACCAGCTCTTCGGGCCGGTAGCCCAGCACGCCCTCGGCTGCGGGCGAGGCGTAGGTGTAGACGCCGTCCATATCGTGACGGCTGATCATATCCGTGGCGTGCTCAGCCAGAAGCCGGTACCGCTCCTCGCTGTCGGCCAGGATCCGCTGCATCCGGCGCCGGCGTCCCCGGTCGACGAGCAGGACGGCGATGAAGAGAAGCAGGCCCGCCATGCCAGCTCCCCCCCACGTCAGCGCCGCTCGGTAGCGGTGGAGGGGCGGCTCCGGCCGGTAGAGCACGGTGCTGCTGGGGGGGAGCGTCGAGGACGCGATGCCGAAGCGCCGGAGCTGCCGGTCATCGAAGAGGTAGCAGTTGCTGCTCTCGATGGTCACCGGCAGGTCGGCGACATCCGTCCCATGCAGAATGGCCAAGGCCTTCGCAGCGGTGGACCGGCCGTGCACCTCCCCGTCCAGCATCTTCCCGCCCAGCACCCCGAAGCCCATGTACGCATCGGCGGGGGCGTAGACGGGCACCGGCGACGCCTTGCTGATGGCCGGGATGATGTCGTCCATCTCCAGGGGATGGTCCAGCCGGTCGCGGAAGAAGCCCATGAAGTACACCGCGCAGTCGGACTCCAGCCCCTCCAGGTAGCGAAGCAGCTCGGCCTCGCTCAGGCCCCGGCCCTGATCGGGAAAGACGAACTGCAGCCGGCCTTGGTACTCGCGCGATAGCTCCATTAGGCTCTGGCGATCGGCGAGCCCCGTCGTGGTGCGGTCGTGGATGCAGTGGAGCTGCTGGACGCCGGGTTGGAGCTGTAGGACCAGGTCCACAGTGGAGGCCAGGTCCAGGCTCTCGACGACCCCCGTGTAACCCTCGTGGCCTGCCAGGGTATCGGGGTCGTAGTCGTCCACATTCAGGCCCGCGAAAACCACGGGCACCCCCGGGAACAGATCGTCTCGGTAGTCGAACAGGAACTGTAGGGCATCGTCGTCGACGGAGATGATCACATCAGGCTGCCACTGGTCGTACTTGGCCTCCAGCAGGAGCGCCAAAGGCCCCGCCACCTCGTCGGCGGGATGCCGCTTGGTGTCCATGTGCTCGATGGCCACGTCGATGGCGACGGCCGCATCGGCGAAGACGGTGTCTATGCCGCGTTGAACGTCATTGGTCCAGGCGAAGCCCTCGTGGTAAGAGTGGAGCACCAGCACGCGCCGGTCACGCTCATCCGCCCAGCCGTACCCGGCAGACAGTAGGCACAACACCGCCACGCACAGCCAGCGCATCAGCCTGGCCGCTCGCGCCTTGCGCGCCGCTTGGGCACCGGTATTAGACCGTGTCTCGGCAGACACTCATCGCCGCCTCGCCCTACCACATCACACGTAGCCCCGCGTCCCACGTCTCTGTTCGCCGCCCATGCCGACTGTCCTGTGCCTATGCAGCGGGCGGCAGCTGGATGTTGGGGCCGCCTTGGAACCGGCCCACCTGGGTCTCCACCCACTCGGGGATGTCCTTCAGCTCGACCTGGAAGATCTCACCCTCGACACCGACGCTGGTGCCACCCATAGCCCCACCCATGAAGCCCGTAACGGGCAGTTTGTAGCCCATACCCAGGGTGCTCTTGCCCGTGGAGTCGAACATGACTGAGCCCTTGACGCCCGTATCCAGAACGCCGCCGGTGAGGGGGTCGGCGTGCTTCTTGATCAGGCCCATCGCCTTGTCGGACTTCACGAACCCCTCGAGCACCGACTTGCCGGTCAGCGATGCTTCCAGGCCCGCGGCCCACGCCCCGGTGTAGACGTTGTAGGTCCCCTTCATCTCCAGGTCGACGAACCTCACCCTCGCCGCGTCCAGGATGACGGAGATGTCCCCCTTTACCGAGATCTCGCCCGCCGTCGTAACCCCCATGGTCAGGTCCGCAGTGAGGGCGACCTCCAGCTCGATGGGAGGCATCTCGCCCTTGCCGGAAGCCACGAGGAAAGCCAGGGCCCCCTCGATGATATTCAGGGGCCGGTCGTCGTCGGCGCTCTCCTCAAGGTAGTTGGCACAGGTAATCACTGCCGACGGCAGCCCGCCACCGCCCCGGTACTTGGCCTTGGTGAAGCTCCATTCGGTCTTGTGGCGCAGATCATTGGCGTACTTCTTGTGAAGAGCCCCGAACCCGCCCTCATCGGCATCCAGGCACATGCACCGCTCGACGGCCTCCAGAGGCACGAAGTAGAGGGACCGGCCGCCGAGGCGCTGCCGCCATCCCTCCTTGCCCACCAGGTAGCCTTCGAGCTGGACCGTGGCGTTGTGGAGCACGGCGACCCAGTGGAGATGCCCGGCCATGCGCTCGGCCGACCCGTCCTCGTAGATCGCGCCGGTCTCGGTGGCCCACGGCATCCAGGTGGGCTGGAAGTTGTCCCAGATATCCAGGACATTCAGGCAGTACTGGCGGCGGATCCTCTCCTTCACGGCAGCGGTCTCGGCCGCTTCCATGGCGACGTCATGCTCCTTCTTGGCCGACCACCACTGGTCTTCTGCGGGCCGGAAGGGCGACTCTTCCATCCAGTACGCCTCCGACGCCACCTCCGACTCGCCGAGGATGTCGGTCCAGAAGAGAATGTCGAGCTGCCCGCCCGAATGAGCCAGCTCGTAGGCGTGGACGGCTCCGGCGATCTCGGCGATGCACCCCTCGATGAAGGTGTTCCAGAGGGTCAGAACGGCCATGGGGTTGGCCTGCTTGACGGCGTCGAGGTGGGCGGGCACTCGCTCGAGCGCCATGGCGCGCATTTGAGCGACCATGTCCGCTTGGCGCCTCTGGGGCTCGACCAGCCCCTCGAAGAGCCGGACGTCGGTCTCGGTGTACGTCTCGTCGACGAGCCCCGCCGAGGCCCGGGCCGCCAGAGCCTCGTAGATCTGCCCGGCCCGCTGGTGGTCATCCTCAAGCTGGTCGTAGACGGCCGCGATCGTCTCCTGGGCCGCGGCCACAATGGCCTCCCCATCGCCCAGGGCGGCGATCAGCCCCTCGGTCGCCGCCGCCGCCTCGGCGGAGCCGAAGTTCTGGGGGGCCTCCTCCAGGATCACGCCCAGGTAGGCCATCCACGCCAGGTGATCGTCGGGTGCGTCGGCGCAGGCTTCGCGAGCCGCGGCCTTAGCGGCCTCGAAGTCGCCTACCCTTGCCTTCGCGAAGGCGAGGTTGGTCTTCGCCGCCGCGCCCCCACCCTTACGCTCCGCCTCCTGGAGCACAACTATGGCGTCCTCGTGGGCGGATATCCGCGTCAGGGCGAAGCCGAAGTTGCTCAGGTGGGTGCCGTCCTCGGGCTCCAGCACCACGGCCCGGGCGAAGGCCCAGGCGGCGGCGCCGGGGATGCCCTGGGATTGGCACAGGAACCCAAGGGCCGAGTAGCGCTGTGCGGGCCGGCCGGTGAACCGCTCGGTCAGGCCTTCCAGTTCGGGGGTAACAGCGGGGCTCAGCTCATCGATCCACTTGTCGGCGATGTCCGTCGCGGGACTGGCGAGAGCGTGGGAGCAGAGCGAGAGGGCGCACACGAGAGCTAGCACTGCGGGCAGGGCACGCGGCATGGGCGATCGGCCTCCTCCGGCCACCTCGTCCCATCCCGCAGCCAGCTCGTCCCCCGAGCGCGTCGCGCTGGCAAGCGTATAGGTAGCACACAGCTACCGATTTGCCAAGGGGCGGGGCAAGGCACACCCCGCCCCACCGGAGGCTTCCCGACCCTCACGCGGCCCAGGGCCGGAACCAGACGTTGCCACCCGACCACGCCGATACGCGGCTGCGGCGGGTCCTATCGTCCTGCGGCCTGCTCCGCTCGCAGGACTCCTCGTGGTGTCTCTCTTCCTCGGTCTTGCGGATCATACCGATCGTCTCCTAGCGGCCGGGCGGCTTGTGGGTGTCGCCTCTGCTACGCTGCGCGGAAGGGCTCCAGCTCGTCCTCCAAGGTGCGGCGCGTCCGGTAGACCATGGACTTAACGGCCCCCTCGGTGGTGTCGAACATGTCGGCGATCTCCTTCACCGAGGCGCCGCTTGAGGTCCGAAGCTCGTAGCAGGCCCTCGCCCGGGGGCTCATGCCCGCCAGGGTCTTGGCCGCCTTCCGGCGCATGGAGCGGGTGACGACTTGGTCCTCCACATCGGGATCGCTGGACGGCATCTCCCGCTGTCCCTCGTCCGATTCCGGATCCAGAGGCTCGTCCAGGGAGTAGAAGGTCAGCCTCCCCTTGCGCCGGAGGAAGTCGACACACCGCCGCCGAGCCGAGGAGTCCAGCCAGGGGTGGAACTGGCGAGCGTCCCGGAGCGAATCCAGGGCCTTGAATGCTCGCAGCAGCACCTCCCTAACCAGATCCTCCCGATCCTCCCGATTGCCCACATAGGCCCGGACTACGGAGTGGACGCGGCTCTCCGAGCGCTTCCATAGCAGCTCGAAGGCCTTCGGGTCTCCACCTCGCACCAGCTCCACCAGGGCAGCGGTCGAGAGCTTCTCAGCATTGATGCGTGACATCGTGGTCACCTCCACCCACATATGCCTGCAACGAATTTGCCAGCCACAGAGGCATGGATCGAGGCGATTCTCGGCGCCCGGCGCCAAGGGTTGGCGGAATCCGCCAGGTCGCGGCTCGCGACCCTCCTGCGGCCTTTGGGAGCGAACCCTATCCGGTGGGGGGCTCTGGTGGAGGGCGCGTGTCGCCCGCGTGGCGCCAGAGCCCGACGGCAGCCCAGAGCACGAGAACGAGGTACAGCAATGCGCGAGAGAGGCCTCCCCACACGCCCAGCACCGTGAAGCCCTGCCAGGCCGCTCCCGCAAGCAGGGGCGCGAGGACGGCACCAAGTAAGACCGCTGCCAGCCTCATCGCCCAGGGCTTCCGCCTAACTAATGGCCCGATGAGCGCCAGAGCGCCGATGGAAGCGATGAGAGCGGCGGCTTGCTGCCACCATGGCCACGATGAAGGGTGCAATCCCAGGATGTTGGACAGGGCAAGAACGATGCCCCCCAAGCCACCCATGGTGAACACAGCCAGCGGGGCCCACATGTGCAGGGGCTGTTGGTCCACGGCAGGGAACCGCGCTCGCCTCACCCTCGCCCACCAGCCGATTGCGGGTACTCGGATCTCGGACCCACAGGCCGGGCAGCGGCGTATCTCACCACCCAGCCTTTCGGACCCGCGCAGCGTCCTCCCGCAGTAGTGACAGTCCCACTCGACCAAAGATGGTTCGCCCACCGCGTGCACCTCCCGTGGTACAGCCCCATGCCAGCTTGCCTACAGGTCCTCACCCTGACTTGCCAAGGGCGCGGGTATCCCGCCGACCCATCCCCTGGAGCCGCCCGAACCCAAGGGGCTCGTAGAACTCCGCCAGCTCGGGGTCACACACCAGGTCCACGGAGTACCGTCCCTCCAGCTCGGCGAGCATCCGCCGGACCAGCTCCCGGCCAATGCCGCGGCCCTGCCACTCAGGCCGCACCTCCAAGAGGGGGATGAAGGCACTGAGCACTCCGTCGGAGATGGCGTTGATGAAACCGACGACGCGGCCCGAGGCTTGGTCGATGGCCAAGACGACGTGGCTCGATCCGCGTAACGCTGCCAAATGCGTCTCCGGCGATGGCGGGTTGGGCCAGCCGGCGAAGAAGCCGTCCAGGGACTCGGGCACGATGCCTTCCAGGTGGGTGCGGTAGATAATGCCCATGGCATCGGTCCTTCCAGGTGGCCGGTGGCTCGGGGCCGAATGGTACGGCCTCGGCGCGGGGGACGCGAGCTCGCGTCGAAGCTGACCCTCAGGAGGCCCCAAGTGGCGGACCGAGTCAAGGCGGGACTCATCGGCTGTGGCGCCATCTCCCCGAAGCACCTGAACGGATTCCGCAACAACGACATCGAGCTCGTCGCGGTGTGTGACCTCATCGAGGAGCGGATGGCGAAGGCCATCGACGACTACGGCGACCCCTCAACCCGGGCCGTGGTCGACTACCGAGACCTACTGGCCATGGACGAGATCGAGATGGTGAGCATCGCCACCCCACCGGCGCTCCATGGACCCATGTCCATCGACGCTATGCGCGCGGGCAAGCACGTCATGTGCGAGAAGCCCTGCGTGACCAGCGTGGCCGAGGCCGAGCAGGTCAAGCGGGTGGCCGGGGAGACGGGCCAGCTCATCGTCTTCCTGGGCGCCCGGTTCCGGTACGGCATGCCCCAGATGGCCAAGAGCTACATCGACGACGGCGATCTGGGCGAGATCTACCGGGTGAACGTGAAGTACTACCGGCGACGGGGCCGCCCCGGCGTGGACATCCTAGAGGGCATCCACTGGTTCGTTGACCGCGCTCGGGCGGGCGCCGGCGTGATGATGGACATGGGTGTGTACTTCATGGACACCGTGATCTGGCTCACGGGCGCGCCACCCATCACCGCCGTATCCGCCAGCGAGTTCCGGGGCTTCGATCACGACCTGCCCGAGGATGTCACCTTCGATGTGGAGGAGCACTCGAACATCCTCGCCCGCACCGACACCGACCTAACCTACACCTTCGACCTGGCGTGGATCGCTCACCACGAGCCGGTCCAGGCCGTCGAAGTCCTGGGCACGCGGGGCGGCATCGTAATGCAGCAGGGCGATCCCCCCTTCACCTTCTACACCGACAAGGGCGGCCCGTGGCACTGGATGAACACCACCACCGAATGGCGCCATAGGGAGGACGCCCAGACCTGCATGGTTCGCGATTTCGTCCGAGCCATGGGTGGCGACGATCCCGGAGTGGGCACCAACCCACTCGAGGCCCTGCGCATTACCGAGCTGAGCGAGATGGCCATTCGCTCGGGCAACCTGGCTCGGGAGGTTTCGGCCGACGAGCTGAACCGATCCTAATCCACTCGACCCCAACGGCCACCGAAGGAGCTGCTATCTAGCCATGCTTACCGATCCCAAGATACTGCCCAAGCTCAAGGGCATCCTGGAGCGATACTACCGCCTTAGATTCCGGAAGGTAGCCGAAGTGCCGGTCGAGATGACCGAGACCAAGGAGCACTTCCGGTACGAGCCCGGCGATGATGCAGACGTGAAGTGGAAGGCCGTGAAGCCCGGCGCCTCATGGGGGGATGATGGCGTGACCGCGTGGCTGCGCGGCGACGTGCGCCTGCCCGAGGAGTGCGATGGCGAGAAGGTGCTGGTTCGCGCGGATACCGGCGGCGAGACCCTGTTCATCGTCGACGGCGAGACGCGGGGCGTCTTCGATGGCAACCACCCCGCAGTGTGCCTGACCACGAAGGGGAAGCCCGGCGCGAGCTACCACCTCAGCTTCGAGGCATACGCCGGCCACTCGTTCCCCGGCACCCAGCCCTTCGGCTCGGGGCCCCAGGTGACCAAGAACTCCAGGACCTTCGGGGGCATCGACCTGGTGGTGCTGCGGGGTATCGTCGGTGACTTCTGCGCCGACTTGCAGGTGCTTCTGCAACTCGCCCATGCCCTGCCGCAGGACAGCTTGCGCCGCGGGAGGATCACCGCGGCCCTCGCCAGCGTCTTCGCCGCCGTGGACGCCGACCCCCGGGAGGAAGATGAAGCCGATTGGACGACCGGTATCAAGGCGGCGCGGCGGATCATGGCGCCCCTGCTGAAGCTGACGAACGGGCCCACGATGCCGTACGCCGGCCTGATCGGAGCCAGCCATATCGACACCGCTTGGCTCTGGCCCCTGGCCGAGACGTGGCGCAAGTGTGCCCGGACCTTCTCCTCGGCGCTGAGCCTGTTGGAGCAGTACCCCGACATGATCTGGCTCCAGCCCGCGCCATGCCACGCCGAGGTAGTCCGGCAGGAGTACCCCGAGCTCTTCGAGCGCATTAAGGAGTCGGTAGCCGCCGGCCGCTGGGAGCCCAATGGCGGTATGTGGGTGGAGCCCGACTGCAACATGCCCTCGGGCGAGGCCTTCGTGCGGCAGGTGCTAGTCGCCCAGCGGTGGACCCGCGAGCACTTCGGCTACACCGGCGACACCCTTTGGCTGCCCGACGTCTTCGGCTACTCGGCGGCCCTGCCTCAGATCCTGCGGCTCGGACGTGTCGAGTTCTTCTGCACCACCAAGATCGCCTGGAACGACACCACCCGTCATCCGTACGATACCTTCCGCTGGAAGGGCATCGATGGCACCTCGGTCATCACCCACTTCAACGCCCACCACTCCTGGCCCGACCCGGAGAGCCTCATCGGGCAGTGGAACTGGATGCAGCACAAGGACATGGACGACCGGCGGCTCTGCGCCTACGGCTACGGCGACGGCGGCGGCGGGCCCATGGCCGAGATGCTGGAGGTGGCCAAGCGGGTCAAGGACCTGGAGGGCTGCCCCCGAGCGACCCATACCACCCTGAGTGACTTCATGTGCGGCATCCGGGACGAGTACCAGGCAATGCCCGAGTGGTCGGGCGAGCTGTACCTGGAGCTACACCGGGGCACCCTGACCTCCATCGCGGGGATCAAGAAGGGCAACCGCAGGTCCGAGGTCGCCCTGCGTGAGGCCGAGTTCCTCGCCTCCTTGGCCAAGCTACACGGCGGCGAGTACCCCGCGGCCCGGCTCCTGGAGGCGTGGAAGAAGCTGCTGGTCAACCAGTTCCACGACATCCTGCCCGGATCGTCCGTCGCCGAAGTCAATGATGAAGCCATCGCGGACTTCGACTTCGTGTGCGCCGAGGCCGCCGCCGTCTCCGGCCAGGCCTTGGCGGCCCTCACCAGCTCCGCGGGCAAGGCGTCCGTCGCCATCGCCAACAGCCTGAGCTGGAGACGCAACGCGGCCATCGCCCTCCGAGGCGTGGACCGCAATCTGGTGCCCGAGGCCGAGGATGTGGTCCACCAGCGCGTGGAGAGCCTGGAGGGCGAGTCGCTGTTACTGGTCGGCAACCTGGTGCTACCGGCCCTCGAGACCGTGGTGCTGCCCCTCAAGCGCAGGTCCGGGGACGAGGACGCCCAGTCGGCCTTCAAGGTCACCAAGAACGCCGTCGAGACACCCTTCGCCAAGGTCCGCTTCAACAACCGGGGCGAGATCGCCTCGGTGGTCGACAAGGCCACCGGCCGGGAGGCCATCGGCGCGGGTAAGGGCAACATCTTCCTGATGGGACAGGACATCCCCGCGGCGTGGGACAACTGGGATATCGACGCCGACCAGGCCCTGAAGATGAGCCCCGTGGGTGAGCTGCAGGAGCGCGAGGTGGTCGCCGACGGCCCGCTCCAGCTCCGGCTGAGGGCCGTTTATAAGCTGACCGGCCGCTCCACCGTGACCCAGGACATCGTCTTCCACTCCACCAGCCCAAGGATCGACTTCGAGACCCAGATCGACTGGCACGAGAAGCGGAAGCTGCTGAAGGTGGGTTTCGATCTGGACGTCCTGGCCGATACCGCCCGCCACGAGATACAGTACGGGCACGTGGAGCGGCCCACCCACTGCAATCTGCCACAAGACCGGGCCCGATTCGAGGTGTGTGCCCACAAGTGGACGGATCTCTCCGAGAACGGCTTCGGCGTCGCGCTACTGAACGACTGCAAGTACGGCGTCTCCGTCCATGGCTCGTGGGTGGGCCTGAGCCTGATCAAGTCAGGCGTCCATCCCGACGACCGCGGCGATGAGGGCACGCACACCTTCACGTACTCGCTACTGCCCCACGAGGGCGGCTTCTCGGTGCCCACGGTGGTGCGGCCCGCGTACGAGCTCAACGTGCCCATCACGTCGGCTCTGGTGGGCGAGGATGCACGCTCCATCGACGCTCCCGTGCTGCTCGATTCCGGAAACGTGATTATCGAGTCGCTGAAGTGGGCCGAGGAGGGCGATGCCTTCGTCGTCCGCCTCTACGATGCCGGCAAGGTGGGCGGGCCGGTCACCCTGGAGTTCGGCGTGCCCGTGAAGACAGTCACCGAGACGAACATCCTGGAGGAGGACGTGGCCACGGTGAAAGTCAGCAGCCGGGCCATGCGCCCGGCGGAGATGGAGGCCCGGGAGCGGATCGAGCACTTCGCCGATAAGTGCGGTCTGGACGAGGTCCACGGCTCCGTCGAGGTCTACCTGCGGCCCTTCGAGGTCAAGACGCTGAGGTGTGAGGTCTAGCCACGACCCAGCATGCAATCACCAACCCCTCCCCGATGTCCGGGGAGGGGCTATCTGCGCTACTCTTCCGCCATCTCCGCCAGCTTCTCCTCATCCACCTCGACGCCTAGGCCGGGGCCCTCGGGCACGTCGATGGTGCCATCGTCGTTGGGGAGCAGGGGCTGGGCCAGGACGTCGCCATCGAGGAACTGGGGGCCATTCAGCGCGGCGGGGAACTGTAGGTCGAAGGCCCCGTACAGCGCCAGCGAGGCCGCCAGGGAGATGTCGGGATCGGTCAGGCCGCTGCCGAGGAAGAGCAGCTCGGCGTCCTCCAGGATCTCGAGCTGCCGTGCCGCGGGCAGCAGGCCGCCGACCCGAGCGGGCTTCATGGCCATGCCGTCAAGCATGTCCAGGCGGATGAACTCCAGTAGATCCGCCGGCGAGATGACGCCCTCGTCCATCGCGATGGGCAGGGCACTCATCTTCTTGATCTCCTGGTAAGCGGTGATGCGGTTGGGATGGACCGGCTGCTCGAGCACGTCCACACCAATGTCCGCCAGTTTCGGGATGACCTCCATGGCGGTGATGGGATCGTACCCCCCGTTGGCGTCCGCCCACAGGAACCCATCGGGCACATTCTCCTTGAGGATGCGGCACAGCTCCAGGTCGTACGCGGGATCGGGGGCGACCTTGACGTTGAAGTTCCGGTAACCACGCTCCCAGCCCTGCTGGATCAGGTCCTCGGTCTCCGATAGCTCCTTGGGGTTCAGGGTCCAGCTCAGGGTCACGGGCCCGCCCGGGTCGCGGCCCCACAGCTCGGCCAGGCTCATGCCCTTGGCCTTGCAGATCAGGTCGTGCAGGGCCATGTCGATGCCGGCCTTGCAGATGGGCTGGCCCGTGGTGAAACCGTTGGCGATGTTGGCGTTCATCGCATCATGAATGCCCTCCAGGTCGAAGGGATCCATGCCCACCAGCACGGGCTCGAGATAGACCCGGATCGTGGTGACCACCGATTCCAGGGTCTCGTAGCTCCACTTGGGGATGGGAACGCTCTGTCCCCAGCCCACATTGCCATCGGAATCCTCGATGCGTACGACGACGGCGGCCCGGCCCTCGGGAGTGCCTGGCGGGCCCTCGAAGAACTTGAACCGTCCGATGGTAGGATACCTGAGGGGGGTTACCTGAATGCTCTCGATCACGGGTCGATCCTCCTGAAGGGCGCTGGCGCGGTCGATGCCTAGGGCGGCGAGGCCCAGCAGGCCCACTCCGGCCCCGGCCAGAAACTCGCGGCGCGAGCTGGTCACGGCTTGCCACTTCCTTTCCGACAACATCTGATTCCACCACGCCGCCCACGGGCCCTGCGTCTCTCCGGAGGGCCCGGCCCCCAGCGGGCGAATTAGCCTAGGCGTTCGGTGATCTCGACCCCGAAAGGCGAGTGGGTCCCATGGCTTACGAAGATCTCATCAAGCATCTCCGCTGCCCCGACGACCGGGGAGAGCTGGATCACTACGGCCAGGTGGTGCTGGCCTGCAAGAAGTGCGGCAAGGCCTACCCCGTCCGGGACGGCATCCCCGTGATGCTGGTGGACGAGGAGGTCCAGGCCGAGGGGGCCCGGGCACTGGAGAAGGCCAAGGCCGAGGCCCCCGAGCCAGCCCCGACCGACGATGCCGGCGATTCCGACGCCGACGAGTAGCTCGACTGAAGGGCGGCCCCCCGGTCCCATGGTGTCGGTCTGTGTGGTCAACTGGCGAACCGCCGATGAGACCCTGACCATGGCGGCATCGCTCCCCGCCGGCGCCGGAGATGTCCCCTGGGAGCTGATCGTGGCCGATAACGCCTCGGGCGATGGATCGGTGGAGCGTCTATCCGAGGCCCTGCCCCACGCCACCGTGTTCGATACGGGAGGGAACCTGGGATTCGGGACGGGCGTGAACCGAGCCGCCGAGAAGGCGTCGGGGGACTGGCTCTTCATCCTGAACCCCGACACTGTGGTCCACGAGCGGGCGATCCAGGTACTGGTCGAGTACCTGTCGCAAAACCCCGACGTGGGAGCTGTGGGCCCGAAGATGGTCGATGCCGTGGGGAGCCGCCAGGCGTCGGCCCGCAGCTTCCCCACGGCCGCGGCGGCCATGTTCCGGCACACCCTCCTGGGCCGGCTGTTCCCGTCCAACCGCTATGCCGCGGACTACCTCATGTCCGATCTGCCTCAGGATCGCCCCTCGGAGGTGGACTGGCTCTCGGGTTCGGCCATGATGCTCCCCAGGCGCGCTTTCGAGGCCGTCGATGGCTTCGATGAGGACTTCTTCATGTACTGTGAGGACATCGACATCTGTCGCCGGCTGTGGGACGAGGGCCATCGCGTGGTATACCATCCGGGCGCGACGGTGGAGCATACCATCGGAGCCGCTTCGGACAAGGCCCAGGCCGCCATGATCCGGGAGCACCACCGAAGCATGCTGAAGTACTACCGCAAGCACCTCGTCCACGACGTACCCTGGCTACTTCGGCCCACGTATCCAGTGGGCATCAGCTTGCGCCACGCCCTGAGACAGCTCCACCGGTGGTCTCTGGAGCAGCGGCACCGAAGAAGGAGGCGCTGATGCCCAAGGCCAAGGCGCGCAAGCGGAGTCGAGGGGCAACCGAGCCAAGCCCACGCCTGCCGGGATTCGATCCCTGGATCGAGATCCCCGTCCTCCTC
>WJIW01000482.1 GCA_014730065.1 Armatimonadia bacterium
GACCTGTCGATGCCGCTCCTCAGCATCCGCCACTACCAGCCACGGACGGGCCTGTTCATCGCCCGCGACCCGGTCCTCACCGAGCCGAGGTATCAGTATGTAGGCGGTTTGCCGACGGCGAGGGTGGATGCGAGTGGACGCCGTGGCGACCCGGGCAATCAGTGTATACCTGGCGAGGTGGAATCGGAGTTCCTCTACACAACCAGCCACTGGCCGCACGCTACTCTGTGGTGCGGCAAGTACACCTCACGCTTCTCGTGGAGTTGGGGTGTGATCAGTGTGAGCGTCCCGATAGTCGGCCCGATCAGTGGCCCCGGCTTCGGCTTGGGCTACTCACCACCCAAGGGCTCCACAGAGTGTTGTGACTGTCTGGCGCTGATGATCCCAGCTGTCTTCGTGGCGAAGACGCGGGTCTGCGTCGGCACGATGCACTCCGCGCCGCCTGGGGTGGACGACTGGCCCTACGAGTATCCTGGGGCGTATGAAGGACCACCGTATCGCTGGTCCGATGGATCCTACCACAGGTGCGCTGGGTTCGTGTGGGACGTGCAATGCAAGCCGCGGTATTGGGGTCTGGTAGGGGCGGTCAGCGGCCCGTGCTACACTGCAACCCAGTGTTCGGGCGCCTACGATTCGTTGGGTGACCTAATAGTCGGCGGGATACATGATGTGATCGATGACTTCTTCGGTCGAAGAGTATGGGCTGCGCCCGGCACCAAGGACACCAATCTGGACCCCCCATGTGACGTGTTGAGCACATTGCCTCTCTTTGGGCAGCATTTCGACTGAGGGCTGAATGGGCGAGGAGGTAGCCATGCTCGCGCGCAGATGGGCTGCAATCGGGGTGGTGGCGTTCGTGCTGCTGGCCGGCGCCCTACTGGCCCTCCACCTGCGCCACCCGTCGGACTCAGTCGCCGTCGGCACCCCGGCGGAGATACGCGAGCGTTTAGACCATGACCCACGCAACCCGGATCTGTGGCTGTCCCTGGCGTGGGCCATCGAGATCGAGGTGGGGATGGGCATCGACGAGCAACAGTCTCAGGCCAACCGGACGGAAGACCCCGTGCAGCGCATGTTGCGCCTCAGCAGCAGGGCCACCGAGGCCGCTCCGCGTCGTTTGGCCGAAGGCTTGGCGGCGGCGGACATGGCTCTACGGTACACTGGCACGAACGCCACCCCTCGGAAGCAGGGCCTAGTTTGGCAGCAGAAGGTACGGTTGCTGATGCTCGCTGGCCGATTCCTGGAGGCGGCCGTTGTCGCAGAGACTGCGGCACGCGACCTGGAGGATGCCGAAGGATGGCTGGCTCCCTACCAGTGGGCCACGCTCCAGACGCTCGCGGTGCATGCCGATTTGTGCGCAGGAGAATGGGAGGCCGCCGAAGCCGCCTTGTCGCGTCTCCGAGAGGAGGTCGCAGCAAGCGGTTCCTCGGATGAATGGGCCGAGGAGCTCGACGAGTGGCAAGGATACCTAGACAAGCGGAGGGGCGATGGCGACGGGCCTGGCTAGTAACGGTGGGTGCTCATCTGCTTGGATTGCGGTCCGCACCGACCCGGCATCTAAGACCTTTGAGTGGGCGTACGATGCGCTCGGTCAGCGGCAGCGCGAGACGGACGCCGACAGCGGGCACATGTACTTCGACTATGACGCTCTCGCCCGGCTTGCGACGATCAAGAACCCGCAAGCTGAGGAGTTCGGGTTCGGCTACGACGACGCTTCGAGACTCGTGAGGAAGACATTGGCGAGCGGAGCCCTCACATATCATTCGTATGACGCGGCGGGCCGGCCGTCGAGGATCGCTCACGCCAAGTCCGACCTGACCGTGATCGCGTCCTACGACTACGACCGCGCCCGGCGCAGCCGGATTCCCGGCCTTCGGCGACCCCCGCGAAGCAGGCGCCGAGACTCCGCCAGCGATGGGCCTACATGCGTCTCGAAGTGGACCCGGGCGGAGCCCGACGCTGCACGCATGTGCCGCGATTCCGGCGGCACCGTGCAGGATCGGAAGCTCTACTACTACGACCCGGCTTCGAACCGCGAGCGCATGGAGCAAGACGGCCAGCCCACGGTCTACTATCATTACGACGCTCGCAACGCGATGACTCAGGTGGATCCCGCGGGCGGTACGGCGACGGACATGGCGTACGATGCTGCTGGCAACCTCATCAGCGAGACTGAGGGCAGCGACGTCACCGAGTATACATGGAATGCCGACGGCCTGATGGAGCGCGCGGATCTGCCCAGCGGCCTGACCAACTACTTCGCGTACGATGGCGCCCACCGCCGCTGGCCGGCACGGCCGGTCTTCCGGCCTCCGGCGACCCCCGCGATCCAGTCGACGAGGCTCCGCCTGCGATGGGCCCACACACGTCTCTGGCTGGACCCGGGCGGAGCCCGACGCTGCACGCATGTGCCCGACTACACTCACGATCAGGGCGTGACGATCATGCCCGGCGTCGGCACCATCCTGAGCGTGCATGAGGACTCGGCGAGCCACTTCTTCCACACCGACGCGCAGGGCACGACGCGCACGGTCACCGACCCGTCCGAAGCCACCGAAGGGGCCTTCGACCTCGACGCCTTCGGAGTGCTTCGCAGCCAGAGCGGCACCTTCTCGACACCCTACCTCTACACCGGCAAAGAACGGGACCCCAACCCCAACCTCGACTACTTCGTCGCCCGCCAGTACGCGGCGCCATTGGGAGTGTTCGTAAGCAAGGACCCCCTCGGCCCAAGCGAGGGGTGGTATCTGTACGTGGGAGCTAGCCCGATGATGAAGTGGGACCCGGAGGGGGCCGCACCATACTGTGCGGGAGCGGACAACTCGCCCGCCCCGCCGCCGGGGTACGGAAGCGTTGCGCCGGGAACCGGTCTCGCGTGGTGCGACTTCGCCACGGGCCGCATGAAAGTGTACATACACCCTGAGTACGGGACCAGGTGGGGCGACAGCAACTGCGGCAGACCATGCAACGTGGCTCACGAATGCCAACAC
>WJIW01000483.1 GCA_014730065.1 Armatimonadia bacterium
CCGCTGACGTCCATGCCCTCGGGGAAGATCAGGGTGATGGTGTCGGTGGAGCTGAGGGCCCCGGTGGAGCTGGTGTAGGCGGTGATCTCCACATCCGCCGCCGAGCCGGTGTAGTTCGGCGTGTGAGCCGTGACCTGCACGTACCTGAGCGCGCCCTTGGTCGAGACCTTGGCGAAGCTGAGGGAGCGCGGATTGCGCACCCCTTGCAGCCAGGCGACGGGGATGTAGTCCGGCGAGGTCTGGGCGGGCACCGAGGTGGCCGCTCGGTTGCTGAGGGGCGGCACTTCGAGGGTGATGTAGGTGTCGCTCGCATCCCAGGTGCTCGTCGATGCATCGTAGCGGCGGTAACCCAGCGTGTAGCTATCCACGCCGTAGTAATGGCTGAAGAAGCACCAGAGGTCGCTGCCATCGGTCGTCAGGGCTGGGTCGGTATCACCGTCGGTGCCCGTGCCACGGATGTTGCACGGGGTGCTCCAGGCCGTGCCATCGTGACTGACCCAGGTGGCCTTCCCGCCCACGACCTGGAGTGCGTTATCGGTGGAGGTCTCTACGGCCGACCAGTTGCCGCCGTTGAAGCCGCCATCGCCGGTGGTGACAGCGGAGAGGGTGCCCCATTGTGAGCTGCCCGAGTCCCATTGTCGGACCCGGATCCGGGTGTCGCTATCGCCCTCGTCCCAGACGACGCTGACCTTGCCGTCCCACTTCACCAGCGCGGGCGAGTACTGCAGGGTGTCGGGTCCGCTGCCCTGGGAGGCGACGTCGGTCACCGCCGTCCAGCTCGAGCCGTTGGTGCTGCGGTAGGCATGGAGGGCAACGCTGCCCGAGCCTAGCGTGGTCTGGCGAGATAGGAAGGCGACCCAGAGCGTGGAGCCATCTACCAGAATGGTGGGCCGAGGCTCAGCACCCACAGGGCTACGCTGCGTGTCGTCGACCTCGGCGGGATTGCCCGAGAGCTGCCATGTGCTGCCCGACGGCGTGAGCTCGGCGACGAGCGTCTTCCGCTCACTGATGCCCTCGGGGAGAGTGTAGGCCAGCCAGATCGCGTTGCTGGCGTCGATGTCCACGGAGAAGTGGTTCTTGGCGGGGTAGTAGGAGGTATCGGCCACGATCTGAGTGGGCTCCTCGTCCCACTGCGGCAGCTCATACGGCGAGCTGCCCGTGAGCATCTGGATGCCCTGGCCGTTCTGGTAGAACACGGCGATCCGCCCGCTCGAGTCGATCACCATACGCCGGTCCTTGGGAAGTGGATCGCCCCAGGCGTTGACGCCAGGATCGATGGGGAGGTACGGCGTCTCGGTGCCCGGCTGGACGTCGACGGTGGCCTGCCCGCTGGTCACGCCGGCATAGGAGAGGGTGATGGTCTGCTCTCCGGGGGATCCGAATGTGACCTGGAACTCGCCGCTGGCGAGGGTGATCTCAGCTGCGCCATCGCTGGAGGTCCAAGACGGGGTTCCGGGGGGCGTCGCCGTGTTGCCGTTGGCGTCCAGGAAGAGGTACTCGCAGGTCCGGCTGGTGACGCCCACCGTTTGCTGCACCGGTACGCCGTGGAGCTGGAAGGGGTTCTCGTCGTACGTCTGGCCCTCCATGATCACGGCGATGGAGCTGGCGGCACCGGCAGCGAGGGTAAGGGTCGCGCTCACGGGGCTGCGGTCGGCATCGGTGGCGACGTGGACGGCATGGCCGCCCGGCACCGTCGGCTGCCCGATCGTATTGCCGCTGGCATCGCCCACGGCGACCTGCACCGTGTCGTTGACGCCGACCGTTACCTGAGGATCGATGGCGAGCTGGTTGGTGTCCGAGTCGTACTGGAGGCTGGTGAGCGCCTGCTTCGCGCCGTCGTTCACCCCGACCTTAACGTCGCTCTGGGTGAGTGCCGAGAGATCGAAGCCAGTGGGCCAGGTGAGGTAGATCTTGCCGTCGTTGGCCAGGGCATTCGCCGCGCCGAACTCGACAGTATGCACCGAGCTGCTGCCCGCGGTGTCGGGTGAGGCGGTGACGCTAACGCCGGTCACCTGCGTGGCTCCAACGGGGACAACATGCAGCACGTCGCTCTCGCCGGCCAGGTTGCCGCTGTCGGTGGCCGTGACCCGGACCGACTCCACGGTCTGGCCCTTCATGTACAGGGTCGCCGTGCCCGCGGCTAGGGCGGTGCTGAACACCTGGGTCATGTATGCCGAGTCCCAGAATGTGACGTTCCCCGAGGTGGAACCGAGATTGAGCTTCGCCGTCGACGCCGCCACATTGCCATACGCGTCGTACGCGGTGACCGTGGCGGTGAACTGCTCCCCCTGGTCCACGGGGTTGTCGGAGAGGGTGATCCCGTAGCGCTCCACCACACTGGTGGGCAGCACCTCGATGGCCGTACTGTGGCCCGCCAGGCCGGGCCTCGCGGGGGTGGCGTTGATCCGGGCCTCGAGACGCTTGGCGCTGCCGGGCGTTCCGAACGTGGCCGAGAAGGCGAGCAGGCCCTCCTCCAGTACCGCGTCATCGGGGAGAGCAGCCTTGGTGTCATCGGAGGTCAGAACTACATCCGCAGCTAGCGAGGACACCAGGTTGTAGTGCTCATCGACGGCGTAGACGTAGTTCGCGCCCGATGGAACCCCCACGGTCTGAGCGGTGGGACCGGCCCCCGACAGGAACCAGATGGGATTCTCCGGGGCGTCCGGGGTGCCGTTGACGAGCTTCTGTCCCTCGACCAAGACGATCAGGCCGCGGGCCGTGCCGGACGATATGGTGTAGGGGTGGCTCGTCACCGGCTTCTCGTCCGCTGTCGTGTGGACGCTGATCGTGTAGTCATCGGCGATGGTGGGGTTGGTGATCTTCCGGTTCTTCAGGGCGATGGTGACGTAGCCATCGCTGGCGATCGACGTGCCTGCGCCGAGGGTTAGGGTCACCACGACGGGGTCGGGCGGCCAACCGGTGATGCTCACAGTGCTCGGAGCATCGCCGTTGATCGTCACGTCGCTCGCCGTCAGCGCGGGCCTTTCGTACCGGCCATCGAGTGTGAGGATGATCCGGTCGCCTGAGCCGAGGGCGCCGACGTCGCTCACTCGGAAGCCGATGGCGTAGTTGTCCGGCGCGGCCACGACACTCGTCTCGGTGGCTACAGTCAGCTCGGAGACGCCCGTGTAGGGCAGAATGGTTATCTCCTTGGAGCCGCGGATGGTGGAGTCGCTGGCGTTGACCGCGGTGAGGGTGACCGTCTCCGCGGCCGCTCCCACCATGTATACGGTGGCGGTCCCGTCAACGAGGGTGAACTGCCGGGTCGGCTTGAAGGCTCCGGTGTCCTCGTAGAAGGTGACCTCCCCGGCGGGCAGCATCTCGATGGTCGAGGTGTCGGTGGTGATGTCGTTACCGTAGGCGTCCACGGCCTGGACGGCGGCAGACAGCGTCTCTCCCTGGAGCAGACCGTCGGGATGGCTGATTGCGATGCGGTAGCCGGCGAGGGCGCCGGGGGTCACGGCTACGGACCCGGCACCCTTCAGTTGGGCCAGCGGGATGGTGGAGGCCATGCCCGACAGAGACGCCTTCGCCAGCCAGGGCCCATCGGCCGTTGCAACGACGCTGGTGCTTCCTCCTCGGGTCAGGCGAACCTGCACCCTTGCCTCACCATCCACCAGCGCTGGCGAGACCGGCGACACGACCTCGAAGCCGGGGTCATCCGGGGCGGACAGATCCAGCGCGGCGTTCACCGTGCGGTCCGTCAGCACATCCCCAGACGCGCCCTGTCGGGTCGCTGTGACGGTCAGCCAGCATGTGCTTCCCGCCTCAGCAGCACCGTCGGCGGTGAGGGAGAGCGACAAGGCGAGCTGAGTGTAGAAGAGACCGTAGTCCGCCTGGCCATCGTGATCATCGTCCACGTTGGTGACCGTGATCGGCGTCCACCCGTGCTGATGCATGGGGAGGGCGCATTTGATCCGGGTCGAGGTCACCTCAGCGATGTCGGTGTCCGCCAGGATCGTGTCGCCCACTTTGACCTGCACACCGTTCCCCGTCGGCTCGAACCCGAGGCCATGGATGTAGGCCTCGTCCTCGCCCATCGAGTTGATTCGGTCGAACTGGCACGAGCTGGGTAGGGGGAGCGTATGGAACAGGTGATCGGCGCTGATCGATCCGAACTGCGACTCTGAGGGCAGGCGCCACCGGACACCGAAGTAGGCCTGGTCGATTACCGCAACGGAGCCCTCCTGAGTGAAGTAGTACTGGTAGAACTCGATACGGTGCAGCCCCTTGTTCAGATGGATCGGGTCGGTACGGAACCACCCCGTCCACCCTCCGTAGATCCGGCTGTCGCCATTCTCATCGCAAGGGGTGCCGACTGTGTCGGGATAGGCGAACCGCTCATCCCTCGAAGGGACCCAGGCCACCAGCTCGCCGTCGATGGCCAGCAGTCCCCCGGCACCATTGTTGTACATCAGGAAGGACGTCTCGCCAGTCTCGGGCACATCGAGATGTCCCTGGATCCGCACAGAACGAGCCGTTGAGTAGTCGTCGGAGCCCGGGGGCAGGCCCTGGTAGTCCAGCGTAGTGGCCTTAGCGGTGCCCAGGGGAGCCGAGTTGGAGCGACAGTGCGGGTACAGGCTAGCGATCAGCCCACTGTTCAGGTTGCTGGGGATCGCGCTCGCCTCGTTCGATGGCGCGCTGAAGGCCGGTGGGGTCTGGTCGTCGATGTACTTCACGATGTAGAAGTACTGGGTCCCGTTGTAGACATCGGTGTCCGTCCAGCTCCCGCTGTGGGCGCTGGTGGTCACCTCGTGGACGGGCGTGGGATCCTGCTCACCCGAGACCAATCCCCGGTAGAGCTTGTACCCGCCAACGGTGCAGGGCGGGCTCTCGGACAAGACCCACTCCAGCTCGATCTGCCGGTTGCCCGCGGTGGCGTGAAGTACGGGCGGCGGATACTCCGTCGCCGGCCTAGCGCCCACCTCGTTGCTGGGGATGCTGACATTGCCCTCCACGTCCACCGTCACGGCCCGGTAGAAGTAGTCCTCGTTGTTGGTGACATCGGTGTCCTGGTAAGAGTAGGGTCCGCCCGTGGCATCCTCCACCCGAACCAGGTTCTCATCGATGATCGCCACGCCCCGCTCCTCGGCGCGATAGAGGCGGTACTCGTCCAGGCTGTAGGTCCCCGCGGTAGCCTCGGCCCAGCTCACGGTGACGACGGCGTTGCCGCCCACGGCCGATAGAACCGGCGGCTCGGGCGGAGTCACGATCACCGGTATCGAGACGGACACCTCGTTGGACAGGCCCGACTCGTTGGCGGGAATGTCGGCATCAAAGGCCTTCACCTGGTAGTAGTACGTCTGGCCAGGATCCACATCCAGATCCGTGTAGCCCGTATCGGTGATGGTGGTTAGGTGGGTCAGCGAGCCCGAAGAAGTGGTGCCCTTGTACAGCTCGTACCCGGCGACGGGGTAGCTGCCCGCCTGGCACGTCCAGCTCAGCAGGGCCGCTCCCTCGCTCTCCTCGCCCGACAGAACCGGCGTGCCCGGAGGGTCGATCACCGGCGGAGCCACGTACGTGTAGCCGTCGGCGATCATGTCCCATTGGGAATCGGGATTGGTGACTACCACATCCACCGCGCCCTCGTCGTGGGCCGTGGTAACGGCGGTCAGCATCTCCGAGGAGAGGAAGGTCACGTCGGTCGTCGGTCCGCCGATCCATACCGACGGCGTCTCCTGGAACCAGTTGCCCCGAATGGTGACCTCGGTTCCGCCCTCGGTGGTGCCCGAGGTGGGGGTGATGGAGACGATCCGGGCTGCGGGGGTCGAGGGCACACCCGGGGCGCAGCCTCGGGCGTAGACGATCTCTGTGCTGGAGTGACCCGTGAACCGCAGGCTGCGCGCCACTATCTGACCTCGCAGCTCGAGCTTGTGGCAGGGGGCGGCCTGGCGCGAGCCGGTCACGCGCAGCTCGTCAGCAGGCACGTAGATGCTCCCACAGCAGTCGAGGGTGCAGTTGCCGGTGATGAGATGCCATCTGCGCCCACCACAACGGGGATGGCTCTCCTCCGATGTGCCGCCTTGCCCGCGCGAGGGCGATTGGGTCGGCCTCATGGCATAGAAGAGGATGTTGCTGTACTCGGGTCCGGAGTTCAGCCGGACGGTGCTTCGGCCGGCGACCCGGAGCCGGGCTCCCTCGGCTAGCACGAACACCACCGGTCCCGGGTGGTCCGGATGGTGCTCCAGGGTCACGCCCCCGGCGATGAGGAGCCCTCCGCCGCCGCAGAAGTAGTACACCCCGGGCTTCACGTAGATAGTGCCTCTGCCCGTGAGTCTTCCGGACGTGTAAGCCCCCGGATCGATGGTGCGGCGGCCGCCCACGCGCTTCGGGGCCAGCCTGCCTGCGCCCTCGGTGGACGGGAGATCGGGTAGTGGGTAGCCCGGGTCGGGAACCGGATCGGCACCCTCGTGCTCGCCGTACCCGGGGCCGAAGGTGATGTCATTGCTGATGCTGCCGACGGCGTAGGCGTCGCCATCGAAGACCACGGCGCCGGAGCTAGGGGACTGGAAGGTGATCCCGCCATTGGAGTGGACCGTGCCTTCGACCCGGTTGTCCGAGCTTCCCTCGAAGGAGATGGCCTTGCGGCCCGACGAGAGGGCGAGGATGGCAAGCTCGGGGGCCTGGGCGCCCGGCGGGGTGCTGCTGACCTCCGCCGATCTCGGACCGTACAGCGGGGTCGGCGAGGCCGCGGCGTAGGCGCGTAGATAGTAGTAGTACGTGATGCCGTTGACCACATCGTCATCCACGTAGCCCAGCTCGTCGCGTGCCAGGAGCGCGACGGGCGTGGAGTCCTCCTCGTCGGGCCGCAGGCCGCGGTACAGGGCGTACCCGGCAACGGCGGCGGCGTTCACCAAGGGCGGGCTCCACGACAGCATCACCTGGTGATCCCCGGCGACGGCCTTCACCGCGGTGGGCGCGCCGGGAGCGGCCGAGGTCTCGGGGTCGGCGGTGTTCTGGGTTGGGGGCGTGCCCGACGCTGCACAGCTCCCGATGTCCAGGAAGCTCGTGGATCCCACCGTCACGTAGCGATCCTGGGAGCCGGTACCCGCCCGGCCGATGTACACCCGGTACCATCGCGCCCCGATGACCGGGGCCCATGTGACCAGGTTCGCATCTTGGGGGCACGGCGTGTAGGCGATGGAGACCTCGGCCGACGGCGTCGTCTCGCCGTTGCCGTTCAGGGCCGTGACCTTGTAGTACGTCTCGCCGCCGATCAGGCCGAAGCCGCCTACCGTCCGGCGGACTCCCACGTCGCCCGGCGGGAGGAGCTTCGCCGTGGCCGAGGGGGTGCCGCTCACTTCGGAGGACGCCGACCCTCGGTGGGCCCAGGGGTGCTCGTCGAAGGCGCGGACCACATAGTAGTAGGTCAGGCCATTCTGCAGGCCGCCGTCGGTGAACTCGGTCCCGGCCGTGGTGCCCACGGGGACGGGCAACTGTCCCCCCGACGTGTCGCCCCGGTAGATGAGGTACCCGCCGATGGACGCGGCGCCCGGAGTCGAGTCATCCCATGTCAGGCGGAGACAGCCATCGCCCGTGGTCACCGATACGTTCGCTGGCGCCGATGGGACGGCCGGCGACTTGAGGTAGGCAAAGCTCACCTGGGGCGGGACCCCCGGATCCCAAGTGGTGCCCGTGTCGACTAGGGTCGTGCCTGTCGCCACGTCGGTATAGCGGTTCTCGTTGTTCGCCGGTACGGGCGGCGCGCCGTCCTCGTACGTGCCGCGGTACACCCGGTAGCTCGAGGCACCGTCGACCGCCCGCCAGGAGAGCGTCACCTTCTCGCCGGAGTCGACCTGGACGGTCACCTCGGGCGAGGCAACCGTCTCTCCATGCAGGCTAAGGGCCGTGACCACATAACTGGCGTACGTTCCATCCTCGAACACGCCGCTGGCATCGGCCGCCACTGTCGCCTCGATCGTGTCCGGAGAGGAGAGCACTCCATCGCCCGCCCGAGGCGTGACCCTTACCTCCTGGGAGGGCGTGCTCTTGGAACCGAGGGGGCCATCGTCGTAGGCCTGTACGCGGTACGCGTAGGTCGTGCCGCTCGATGCTACGCGGTCCACTACCCGGAGGCCGGCTTCGCTGGAGGTGGTGTTGGCCGTCGGCGGAGTGCCCGCTGTCCCCGAGCTGGCCTGGTCGACGAAGACCGGAGCCCGGCAGGTGAAGTACGCGCTCTGTCCTCCACTCGAGGTGCCCACGTACACCCGGTAGCTCTCGGCCCCCGAGACCGCGTCCCAGGATAGCCGCACCTGGCTGGTGGTCGCGCCGATGGTCACCGATACTTCATCGGAGGGAAGGGTCTCACCCCCGGGGCCAACGGCGGTGACCCTGTAGTAGAGGGTTGTCGAAGCGTAACCGGGCGAGCCCATCTGCGCCGTGGCCGATAGCCCGGTGGGGTCGTCCAGCCGCCGGCGGCTCGTCGAGCCTACCTCGTCCCAGCCGCCCGTGGGAAGCTCGCGCCGAAGGACCTCGTAACCCGATATCTCAGAAGTACCCTCAGCCGACGCCTCCCAGGCAAGCTCGACGGAGCCGTCGATGGCTGAGGCAACGACTTCGACGGGTGGCTCGGGCGCTACGGGGTCCGCTTCGACGGGAGTTACCGCCACCTGGTTGGAGGGCGTGGCGTAGGCCGGCGGATCGCCATCACCGCGGGCCCGGATGAAGTAGTGGTAGGTCGTATCGTTGTCCAGGCCGCCGGCATCCACGTAGCACGAGGCCGACGGGGGCGCCCACCCAGCGGGGTCGGACCCCTGGCTGCCCTCTCCCGCGCTTCCGCGATAGATGGCATATCCGCCCGCCGGCGCCACGCCGGGCGGCGTCCAGCTCAGCAGGACCTCCTCGTCGCCGGCATAGCCCAGCAAGTCGATGGGGGCGCTGACATCGACGAACCGGATCTGCACTGTGGGAAGGGCGATGCTGTCGGTGGTGTCCTCGGCCGACAGCGTGACCGTCTGGGCCGCGCTGGACTTGATGGTCCCTGTGACTACGCCGTCCTGGGTGACCCCGATGGATGTCGGTCCATTGCCGGCCATGCCGCTGATGGTGTTCCCGCTGCCCGTCAGGCTCAGGGAGACGGACTTCCCGCTGACGAGGTTGCCGTAGCCGTCGCGCAGCCGCACCGTCACCAAGCCCAAGGTGGTGTCGTCGTTGGGAAGCGCCGACGGATCGACATCCACTGTGGAGGCATCGAGGCCATCGACGGTGCCGGGCTGGACGATCAGGGCCGCGCTCGTACCGCTGGGGCCGCCGGCCGACGTGTCGGTGGCGGTGATCGTCGCAGCTTCCGTCGCCCGGTACAGCGTGAACCCCGACACGGTCGCCACGCCTTGGGAGAAGGTCACTGACTCGGTGTCGGGGACGACCGGCTCGTCCCCGAAGGGCGATGACGTCGCGGTCGTCGACCAAGCGATCTCCCGCCCCCCGGTGTAGGTGGTATCGAGCTGGTCGCTCGAGTCCAGCGCCCGGAGGGTAACGGAGAAGCTGGCTCCTGCCGTCTCGGTGCCGCTGTGCTGCGTTGTGACCTCGAAGTGGAGCGTTCTGGACGCCGACTCCGGCGTCGCGCTCGCTTCGTTGGAGTTGTCGCTGACGTTTCGCCTTCTGTCCACGGCCTTGACCACATAGTAGTAGGTGGTGCCGTTGCTGGCCGTGCGGTCCACGTACCTGCGAGGGCGGACAAGCCGCGACGAGATCTCGGTATACGGTCCGCCCGCCTGCGTCGCCCGGTAGACCCGGTATCCCCTGACCCCGTACGTGCTGCCGGCGGGCTTGCGCCACTTCAGGGTCACTCGGCCGTCGCCGGCGTTGGCTGTCAGGTCCGATGGTGGGTCGAGCTTGAAGGCCCTGCCATCGGCCTGGCCCTTGGCCCCGCTCCGATTCCCTGCCGCGTCCCGCGCCCGGACTTGGAAGAAGTACCGCGTCCCAGGCTCCAGATTGCCGACGGTGACGCTCGTCGCCGGGGGAGTGCCGGACACGACCGCGGCCTGCTCGAAGCCGCCGCCCATCCGGGTGCTCTTGTAGACGACGTACTCGGTCAGCGAGTAAGTGCCGGCCGTGGAGGCGTCCCACTGCAAGTCGACGCTCGTGTCGCCCGTGCCGGTCAGCCGGACCGACTCCGGCACCGAGGGGCCGTCACCAGGAGCACCCACGACCTCGTCGGAGTCCACGCTCACGTTCGGCGGCGTGTCACTGTCCACGGTGCGGAGCACGTAGTAGTAGGTGTTGCCCGCATTGACATCGGTGTCCCAGTAGTACGTCACTGTGACCCCATCGTCGTCAATGCGGCTGTAGGGCCCCCCGCTGGCGCCACCTCGGTACACCTGATAGCCCGATGCGGGAGGGTACGTCAGTCCCGACGGCGCGACCCAGCCCAGACGGACCGCCTCGTCGTGGCTTGCCGCCGACACCCCCGACGGGGGAGGCACCGAGACCGGCGGAACCGAGAAGGCCATGGCCGACAGGCCGGGGTTCATACCATCCCCAAAGGCCACGGGGTAGGGGGCGCCATCGTCTTTCGGGCCATTGCTGTCGTGCGGAAGCAGGGAGCCTAGGTCATCAGAATGCAGCATGCGGGTGTCCTTGTCCGGTCGTGACGCTGGGTGTGTCGTCGCTCCAATGGACATCGGTGAGGTGCGGGGATCTCGGCGAGGCAGTGGGGCGAAAAGGCGCAAGCTGAGGCCCAGGCAGCAGGACGCCGGACGTGCGCCGCGCTTGCC
>WJIW01000484.1 GCA_014730065.1 Armatimonadia bacterium
CCTCCAAACGACGCCGCAGCCCCAGGGGCCGGCAGCATAGCGGGGGTCGCAAGAGCCACGGCGACGCCCAGCAGAGCCCGCGAGACAGCAACGGCGGTCGCCAAGGATCCGATCGTGGCGACAGCAAGCGAGGCAGCCTGACCCACGACCTGGCGGCCCTGGAGGCCATGAACATGGATGGCCTGGCCGAGGTAGCCAAGGAGATGGAGCTCGAGGGCTACAGCAAGCTCAAGAAGAAGGACCTGGTCCAGAAGATCATGGAGGAGCAGGCTCGCTCCCATGGTCTGCTGTTCCGCCAGGGCTACCTCGAGGTGCTGCCCGATGGGTTCGGCTTCCTGCGGGTCAACAGCTACATCCCCTCGCCCGACGATGTATATGTGGCCCAGTCGCAGATCAAGCGGTTCGGCCTCCGCACCGGCGATCTGGTGGCCGGCCAAGTGCGTCCCCCGAAGGATAGCGCGGGCGAGCGGTACTACTCCCTCTTCCGTATCGAATCCCTCAACGGCGATGCTCCCGACACGGGCCGGCAGCGTGTGGACTTCGAGGACCTCACCCCCATCTTCCCCGATGAGCGGCTGCGCCTGGAGACCACCCGGGCCAGGGTCTCCACCCGGGTCATCGACCTGGTGGCACCCATCGGCAAGGGCCAGCGCGGCCTCATCGTGTCGCCGCCCAAGGCCGGCAAGACCACCCTACTGAAGGACATCGGCAATGCCATCACCACCAACCATCCCGAGTGCATGCTGATGGTCCTCCTGGTCGATGAGCGGCCCGAGGAGGTCACGGACATCGAGAGGTCCGTCGACGGCGATGTCGTCGCCTCCACCTTCGACGAGCTGCCCGAGAACCACATGAAGGCCGCGGATATGACCCTGGAGCGGGCCAAGCGGCTCGTGGAGCACGGCAAGGACGTGGTCGTCCTCCTCGATTCCATCACCCGCTTCGCAAGGGCCTCGAACCTCACGTGCACCCCCAGCGGCCGGTCACTGTCCGGTGGCCTGGATCCCAGCGCCCTCCACCGTCCCAAGCGGTTCCTCGGCGCCGCCCGGAACATCGAGAACGGCGGCAGCCTGACCATCCTCGGCACCGCTCTGGTCGACACGGGTAGCCGCATGGACGACATGATCTTCGAGGAGTTCAAGGCGACGGGCAACATGGAGCTGGTGCTGGACCGCACCCTGTCGGAGAAGAAGATCTTCCCCGCCATCGATGTGCGGCGCTCGGGCACCCGCCACGACGAGCTGCTCCACAGCAAGGACGAGATGCGCCAGATGGCCCTGCTCCTGCGGGCCCTCCATGCCCTGGAGAACGAGGAAGCGACTCGCACCCTGATCGATGGCCTGAAGCAGACCGAGAGCAACAGCGAGTTCCTGCAGATGTGCCAGAAGCGGTTCCGGGGCTCGGGGAGCGTGGAGTAGCAGGTGCTGACTACAGCCTGGATCCTGCGAACAGGGCGCCACCTCCGATCCGCAGAAAGACACGCCGGGAGGTGGCGCGATGGCCTGGACAGGCAACCATGATCACCAGGCGCTTCTGCCCCACGAGACCGCGACACAGGATCTGACCGAGGACGTCCGCCCGGCGCCCGCCGGGCAGAGGTACCATACGGAGCGCCACGGCTGGCTTCACCAGGTGGGCGTGGCCTTCATGTGGATGCTGATCATCTACGTGATCCTGAATGGTCTGGGCGGGTTGGCGGTGGCCTTGTACCTGCTGCTGGTCGCGCCCGGCAGCTTCCTCGTGGGTATGCCCCCTGGCACCGAGTACCTTGCTGTCGCGGGGGCCCTCTACTGGGTCTTCGGCACAGTCTTCTGCACCTCATTCCTCATCGGGGGCCGACCGTGGACCAGGTGGGCGATCATCGCATGGTGGGCGATGGGCGTCCCACTCGCCGCTGGGATGATGGTTGGTATGGTGGCACCTACGGGCGGGGCAAGCACGCTGGACATAGTGCTCGTCATCGGCGTGCAGTTAGCGATGGCTGGGACGGCGATCGTGGTGTTCGCATCATCACCCGGTCGCCTTCACATCGCGAAGCACCAGGGGCTATCGTCGCCGGCTAGTCACCGGGCTCCGCCGCCTTGAGGTAACAGATCCGGTACACCGTCGCCTCGGCCCGGCCCACGCCCTCGTCGATGAACAGGACACTGTACACCCCCGCCTTATCGAACCGAACGGGAGCCCACACTACCTTCGGCTCGGGTGAGGGGTAGACGGGCATGTCCAGGTAGATGACGCCCTCGTCGGTGGCATCCCGAACCTGGAGTCGGCCCTCCCCCACCGGGTAGCGCAGGAAGACACCCAGCTCCAGCTCCCGATCCACGTCCTCGGGCCCTACGGTAATGGGGTAGTAGATGGCGTTGAGCCGGGGCGAGAAATCGTTGTAGGCCCAGCGTACGGCGTTGATGGTCTGGTCGCCCAGGGCCGCCTGGGGGAAGGCCTCGTCCCGGACCTCTTCCGCGGCGGGGGCGGACACCCGGGTGGCCTCGAAAGCCAGGGCTAGGGTCTCGTCCATGCCGTGGGCCGCGAACCACTCGGAGCGCGTCGCGGGCTCGTCGGACTCGGGCAGGGCCACCAGGGTTCGGGAGATCTGGCCGTGGAAGTAGCGGGCGCCGCCCACGCGGACGGCAACGGTGTAGACCCCGGGCCCCTTGGACGGGAAGGTAAAGGTCCATACGTCCCGGTGGGTGCCCTCGGGGACGTAGCTGGGGTCGGCTAAGGGTGCCCCGCGATCCTCATACTTGACGGTGGCTGCGGCCTCGGCGGGCTCCCAGCCCTCGTGCTGAACGAACCGGATCTGGAGGAAGGCCTGAACGATCACGCCCTCCTCCACGCCCTCGGGCAGCTCGACTACGTATTCCAACGTCGGCCTAGGGTTCTCCGGGGTGCCGTTGAACCCCAGTATGTTGTGCTCCAGGTTGAGCGGGTTGACGAACTCCGTGTCCCGGGCCTCGAAGCATCCCTGGACCTCGGCGGCGATGCCCGTGTAACGGAGGTCGGTGGGTGGAAGCTCGTCCTGAGCCTTCGAGGGGATGGCCGGGGCGAGGGTGCCGACAGTCAGCCAGAGGGCCATCGCCCACGGGGACAGTGCGCGTAGTCGTGTCACGATCCAGTGGCTCCTTCTTACGCCATGCTTCCGCCGGCTCTAGGGAAGGCTCTTGGGATACCAGGTCACGGTGATGGCATCCTCGGCAACCTGAACGATGCTCTCGGGATCCCCATGGGGATCGAGCAGGTTGAGCAGACCCACATCGGCGGAGGTAGGCATGTAGAGCAGCATGCTACTGCCCGTCGGGGACCAGTCTACCATGCCCGCCGTTCGGAAGGCATGGGAGATGATCCGCCCTACCCCAGCCTCGGTGTCCACGTTCCAGACCACAATGCCTCCCCCCTCGTAGGGGGTCATGATGGCCACATGCCTGGAATCGGGACTCCAGACCATGTCCCGCACCGTCAGCGAGTCGACGACCACGCTGCTCTTCTGCTCGGCGGGGCTGTACTTGTACAGAAGCTCACCCAGCATGAAGGCCAGGGCTGCGGAATCGGGGCTCCAGGCGAAGATGGTCGACCCGGAGCTGCTCTGCACGAGCTGGGGCATGCGCATGGGCGCATCGAAGCTCCCCACCTTGATGGACGGCTGGGCCACTCCCGATAGGGGATCGACGGCCATGTCGCTCACGGCATAGTAGCTGCCATCGGGCGCCCAGTTAAAGCGGGTGGCGTTGGACACGTTGCTGACGCGCCGGGTATCGCCCGTGACCGCGCTGGCCATCTTCAGCAGCACCCGCTTGAAGCGAAGGGGCTCCTCGCCCTCCTCGGTGCCGCCGATGACGCCCACGGCGCTGATCATGTACGCCATGTCCGTGCTGCCCGGTCGCCACGAGAAGCCCTCCACCGACTCGCTCTCGGAGGAGATGGGCGTGAGGGATCGCGACTCGGCATCGGCCACGTGGAGGGTCAGGCGCTCGGCGTCGTTCTCGCCGGCATGGAGCGCCAGCTTGGTGCCCGCCAAGCTCCACTGGTGGCCCCGAACCCGCAGATCTGCCGAGGCGACCCACGCCTCGCCCGCGGTGGCATCGGCGATGGCAACCTGGCCGGGCTTGCCTGGATCGGCCACGGCGAAGGCGCAGTAGCGACCGTCGGCCGAGAACACCACGGCCGCGCCCGCGGCGGGCAGGTCGCCGTTGACCCGGCGCGCCTCCGAGCCGTGCGTCATGTCGTGAACGTAGACATCGAAGGCCCCCTCGGGGCCGGCCGGCCGGGGTTGAAGGTAGACCATGGCCTCGGAGGTATCGGCCCACCAGAACCCCGCCACGTCGTGGCCCCGGGCGCTGATGTTCAGGGCCTGGGCGTTGACGCAGTCGTAGGCGAAGAGTCGCTTGGGGGCCGTGTCGTCATCGGGTGGGTCGAACTGCAGGAAGGAGAAATAGCGACCGTTGGGTGACCACCCGATGGCCTTCGCCTGCATGAGGGCGATGAGCTCCGTCACCTCGCCCGTTGCGGAGTCCGTGGCATGAAGGGTGACCTGGCCTTCCTGCTGGCCGGGGGCTGCGTAGAAGAGCTGGTCGCCTTGGGCCAAGGGAGCAAGGGCCAGGAACAGAGCCGGGATAAGGGCGAGGGTGAGTTTGCGAGACATCTTGTGCGACGTCCTTTTCGTATTGCGTGGTATGGATCGGGGGCTATGCTGGGTGAGCCGGCCATGCCCCGCTTCATCGACGACCGCCGCGCCCCCAAGGTTGCGTCCGTCTCCAGGGGAGCACGGGATGAGGGTCCTGTTAGCGCCCCGGCCGCAGAATCCCTTCCGTCGGGACCAGGTCGGCGACGCGGGGGCCAAGGCATTTGCACGGCGCAGCCGTCCATGCTAGACTACCGTTCCGACCAGCCGCTGGTATGGTGGGCGGTTAGTTCAGGGGCTAGAATGCTTCCTTGACGCGGAAGAGGTCGCTGGTTCGATTCCAGCACCGCCCACCAATCTTCATTCTCATGAAAAAGCCGATTACGATGCGTAGGCGGCCGACTGACAAGTCGACCGCCTCTTTCGTCTCGATATGGGGTAACATACGCCTCGGCGGGCGCCCTAGGCGCCCGGAGACCATCTGAAGAAGGAGGGATCCGCGATGAGCGAGGCACGGGCGAAGGTACGTCTGCCCGACGGGTCGCAGCTCGAAGTGCCGCCGGAGAGCACGGTCCACGGCGTGGCCGAGAGCATCGGCTCGCGACTGGCCAAGGCCGCCGTTGGCGGCGTTGTGGATGAGGAGCTTGTGGGCCTCACTACCCGGGTCCCCGATGGCTCCGAGATCAGGATCCTCACGTTCAAGGATGACGAGGGCAAGCACATCTACCGGCACACCGCCGCCCACGTGCTGGCCCACGCCGCCGCCGAGCTCCATCCGGGCACCAAGTTCGGCGTGGGACCGGCCCTCGAGGACCGGTTCTACTACGATATGGAGTTCCCCGAGCCCATCACGGCCGAGGATCTGGATGCCCTGTACGAGCGCATGTGCGACATCATTGATCGGGACCTGGAGATCACCCGCGAGGAGATCTCTCGGGACCAGGCCATCAAGCTGTTCGAGGAGATGGATCAGCCGTACAAGGTCGAGCTGGTGCGGGATCTTCCCGCCGGCGAGACGGTCACCATCTACCGGCAGGGCGACTGGCTCGACCTCTGCCGGGGCCCGCACCTGCCGAGCACGGGCCATCTGGAGAAGAAGGCCGTCAAGCTTCTCTCCCTGGCTGGCGCGTACTGGCGGGGCGTGGAGACGAATCCCATGCTCCAGCGCGTATACGGCACGGCCTTCCAGGACCCGAAGGAGCTGCAGGCCTTCCTCGACCAGCTCGAGGAAGCTCGCCAGCGGGACCATCGGCTTCTGGGCCGCGAGCTGGAGCTGGTCACATTCTTCGAGCAAGAGGCCGGGCCCGGAATGGCCTTCTGGTTCCCCAAGGGTGCCCGGCTCAAGCAACACATCGAGCGGTGGATCCTGGACGAGCATCTGCGGCGTGGGTACGAGCTGGTGTGCACGCCCCATGTGACCAAGGTCGACCTCTGGAAGACCTCGGGCCACTACGGGACGTACGACATGTTCTTCACGGAGATCGACGGCATCGAGTACGGGGTCAAGCCCATGAACTGCCCCGGGCACATCATGCTGTACCAGTCGAAGACCCGCAGCTACCGCGACCTGCCCATGCGGCTCTTCGAGCTGGGCACGGTGTACCGGCAGGAGCGGGCGGGAGTCCTCCATGGACTGCTGCGCGTTCGGGGCTTCACCCAAGACGATGCCCATATCTTCTGCACCCCCGAGCAGATGGCCGAGGAGATCATCAAGGCGTACGAGTTCTCCGTCGACTGTTGGGGCAAGTTCGGCTTCACCGATCGGGAGGTGTTCCTGGCGACCCGGCCCGCGAAGTATGTGGGCTCCGACGAGATCTGGGAGCGTGCCACCGAGTCGCTGAAGGACGCACTGGAGAGCGCTGGCCTGCCGTATGAGATCGACGAGGGCGGCGGGGCCTTCTATGGACCGAAGATCGACGTGAAGTTCCGGGACGCTATCGGCCGCTCCTGGCAGGGGCCCACATTCCAGTGCGACTTCAACCTGCCCGAGCGGTTCGAGCTGACGTATATCGGCGAGGATGGTAACGAGCACCGACCCGTGATGCTCCACCGAGTGGTGCTCGCGGGGATCGAGCGGTTCATCGGTCTCCTCATCGAGCACTACGCGGGCGCCTTCCCTCTGTGGC
>WJIW01000485.1 GCA_014730065.1 Armatimonadia bacterium
CTCTGGTCAACCTCGGCGATGGGAGCATCCTACTGTCCGTGAACCCCACCCTCAACCCGCCGGGCACCGAGGGTGGCGGTCCGGCCGAGCCGAGGGTGCTGCGGTTCTACACTGCCGAGCCCGAAGCCGAGCCTGAGGTGCTTCTGCCGGAATGGCCCGGCGACCCGGCTTTCACGGAGCACTCCTACCGTACCTTCGCCGCCGATGCCCAGAGCCACCAGGCCCTACTGATGCAGAACCTGGGCTACACCCACGCGGCCTGGACTCGCCTGGATTCCGAGGGTGAGTGGTCGGCTCAAGGGGAGCTGTGGTGGCCCGTCGCCGGCGAGCCGGGCGCGGAGTATCCGTTGCGGCTCTGTTACCCGGTCGTTCAGATGGTCGGGGACGCCGTCCACTTCCTGGGCATCAGCGACATCATCGAGCCCAACCCGGAGTGGCGGGAGTATAAGCGGGAGCTGACCGGTCGCGAGTGGGACTACGATTTCCGCCGCCTGTTCTACACCCACTGCCCCGATCTGGACACCGGCGAGTTCTCCGAGTGGATCGAAGTGGCGAGCCGGGAGGAGACCTGCGGCTGGATCACCCCTTGCGACATCTGGGTGGACCCCGCCGGCCGCGCGCATCTGCTCTGGCAGGAGAGGGCCATCGATGAGCGGCTCCGGGAGCGGTTCTTCCCCGAAGCCAAGCAGCGCCACTCCCTGGAGTACGCCGTTGTCGAAGCGGGCGAGGTATCGCTGAGGCGTACCCTCCTCGAGGGCGGCGAGGGCCTGGGAGGCCTGGTGCCGGGATTGGGACGATTCCAGGTGAGACCTGGGGATGAGCTGGGTGTCTTCTGTTATGTCGGTGGCAGCGATAGTGAGGGGCAGCCCCTCGATGAGAACCGGTTCCTAGCCCTGGGCGAGGATGGTCGAGTCGAGAACAGCTGGACGGTGGCCATGGATCACCCATTCATCAACTTCTTCGTGGCCAGCCCGCGAACGGGATCGCCGCCATCGAACACCCTAGACATCCTGGGCACATGCTCCGGTCTGCCAGCCACCATCCGGTACGCCCGAGTGGCACTGCCCGGCTAGGAGGCCCTCATGACACGTCTGCTGACCGCACTAGGCATCTTCTGCTGCCTCGCGTACATGGCGACTGGTGCTACCTACCACATCGATCCCGAGGCCGATCCAGACGGGGGCGACGGGACCGAGGAGCACCCGTGGGTCTCGTGGGATGATGTCGCCATGGAGCCGGGCAACGTGTACCTCCAGAAGCGGGGTACGGCGTGCGAGGCCAGCCAGATCGTGCTCGCCTCGGACGTGAGCCTGGGGGCCTATGGCGTGGGCCCTGACCCGCAGATCACCATGACGGCGGAGGAGCCCGATAAGGGGATCACCGCCTGGCGCTGCGAGGGGATCGCCGTACGGAACTTGGATGTGGCGGCGCCCGATGCGGTCAGCGCCTTCTGTTTCACCGAGTGCAAGGACGTGCTGATCGAAAGCTGCGTGGCCCGGGACTCGCACTGGGGGATCCGGATACTGGGCGGCTGCGAGGATGTCCGCATCTTGGGCACGGTCGTGCACGACATCCAAGATGACGGCATCTTCACCCAGTGGACCGAGGGCATCGAGATCGCGCGCTGCACCGTGTATAACGTGAACACCAACTTCAAGTTCCCGTACACCTCCCAGGAGGAGGCCGGTGGGGACGGCATCCAGCTCTCCAACTGCGATGATTGGCACGTTCACCACAATCTGATCGACCGCACGAACAGCGGGAACAAGTTCTGCTTCATTAGCAACGACGAGCAGACCCATGGCGTGCTGGAGCATAACTGGCTGCGGGGTCCACTGGCGGCGGGCGATGGAGGCTCGACCCTGTACTTCGGCCATGGGGGCAGCGGAGTGGTGGTTCGGCACAACCTGGTCGAAGGACAGGCGCCGTCGGCGATCTGGCACCACACGGCGGGGCTCGAGGTCTACGGCAACGCCTTCATCGGCCATCCCACAGGTGTACACAGCTATGGCCCGGAGCCGATCAGCGAGATCCGCGATAATCTCTTCTTCGGTGTAGCGGAGCCGGCGGTGGGCGACCACTTCGAGCTGACAGACAATCTCGTGATCGCGTCCCCCGAGGAGTCACCCCAGCACCTGCTGGTCTTCATCCCACACACACCGGGTGAGCCCGGCAACCTGCGAGCCCTAGTCATCGATGGCGAGTCCGGCGACGCCGATCCCGACCTGGGTCTCTCGGGCGAGGTGGCCGAGGACGCGGAGCTGCTGATCCTGGACGATGATGATACGCTGGCTCACCTGTCGGTCGAGGGCTCGGTCCTCCAGGTCGATGGCACGCGGATGGCGCGCCTGAAGGTGACTGAAGGCGATGACGATCTGCTGGGTCCGGGCGGGTTGGCGGCGCTGTGGACCGATGGCGAGATGATGGTCGTCGTGACCGGCGAGTAGGCGAGTTGCGGCGCGCTCGGTCTAGCCCATGCGGCGGTTCGGCTAGTTCGGGGCACCGGTCGCGGCCGGCCGCAGATCGAAGGTGTCCTCGGCCAGGCTGGCGTTGGGTGTGAACGTGTGGTAGTGGGTCTCGATACGGGCGACGTCGGTCATGCCCAGCGCTCCAGGTCGCTCGTAGCTCTCGTACTCCATGCCGTACGATACGTCGCTCACCGCGCGGATCATCCGAGTGGGGTCGTCGACACTGAGCCACGATTCGGTATGGTCCACCCGCACGCCGGACATGGGATGCAGGGTCGCCTCCACGATCCGATGGCACTCCACGCCTTCGATTGTCTCCACATCTCCGAGCGACCACCGGATGTCCCAATCGTGGAAGCTCTGGCTGATCAGCTCTTCGGGCGGCAGGCCGACGCGGGGCATCCAATCGGCACCCCGGGCGTCCCACCAGTAAGTCAGAAGCAGCCCTGCGCTGTTGGTGGTGTACGTCTCCCCCAGCGTCGGTGACGCCGGAGCCATGACGTAGCCGCCATCCAAGGAGTCCCGGATCGCCAGCGACGAACCATCGCAGACCAGCAGCGGAGTGTTGGGCCGGGCCGTGTCGGTGATCTTCATCTTGCCCGGCATCCTCACGTCCACCCGCAGCTCCAGCTCCTCCCGGCTGCCATCCTTGTAGTCCACCATCTGGTCATAGACGCACGTGAAGGAGTCCAGTGACTGGAGCCATCGCATGTAGTCACGCATCAGCTCCATGGCCTCACCGGCCTCGCCGGCGGGCACGGGCTGGCCCACCAGTGACGAGTCATCCTGCTCCACGGCGGTCATGCGCTCCTCGGCCACATCCTCCCGAGGCGGGGGCGGTGGGAGGGCGGTCTTCGTCTCATCTCGGGATCCACTACTCGATGTGTCATCCCGTCCACAGCCCAAGATAAGGGCCGTGGGAAGGAGAAGTGCGACTGCTAGCCACCGGGCTGTCCGCACAGGTGCCACCCCTTGTCCGATGCCGGGTTAGGACCCGGCGGCTTCGTACTCGGCATAGAGTCTCTCGAGACGGTCCATCAGCTCGTTGTACTCGCCCGTCAGGTCCTTCGCTCGCTCGCCATCCTGGTAGGTGGCGGGCGCGGCGAGCATATCCGTTAGCTCCTCGAGCCGGGTCTCCGCCTCGATGATGCTCTCCTCGATCTGCTCCACATTGATCTGAGGCCCCTTAGGGGGCGTGTGTTTCCTCTGTTTCCGCTCCTGTCGCTGGCGCTCCCGGATCTCGGCCTTCCGCTTGGCTTCGGCAGCCTCCTCGGCGGCCCTGCGCTGTGCTGCCTCCTCCCGCCGCGCGGCCACTAGGTCCGAGTAGTTGCCCGGGAACAAGGTCGCGCCATCATGGTCGATGACCAGAAGCCGCTCAACGGTCCGGTCCAGGAAGTACCGGTCATGGCTGGACATGATGAGGGTGCCTTGGTAGTCGATGAGGGCATCCTCGAAGACCTCCCTGGACAGGATGTCGAGATGGTTCGTCGGCTCATCGAGAACCATCAGATCGGGCTGGCTGAGGATCAGCAGCGCCAGAGCCACCCGGCTCTTCTCGCCCCCCGACAGCACCTCGATGGGCAGGAAGACCATTTCGCCGGTGAACAGGAACCGGCCGAGGTATGTGCGCAGATCCTCGGGCTTCAGGTCGGGCCGGGCAGCCTCAACCTGATCGAGTACGCTGCGACTCTCATCCAGGTCCTCGCGCTCCTGGGCATAGTAGCCCACCCGGATGTTCTGCCCACGGCGCACGCGGCCTTCGGTGGGCTCGATCTCGCCGACCAGGGCCCGGAGGAAGGTGGTCTTGCCCGTCCCGTTCGGGCCGACCACGCCCACCCGGTTCTGCCGGTTGAGCACCAGATCGATGCCCGAGAAGAGCTGCCTCCCATCGAAGCTCATGCCCAGGTTCTGGACGATGGCCACATCCTGGCTTCCCGAGCGGGGCTGGGCGAACTTGAGGCTCGGCCGCGGTCGGTGGAGCGAGGGTCGCTCGATGCGCTCCACCTTGGCCAGCAGGCGGGCGCGGGATTTGGCCATCTTCACGGCCTTCTCGGTGCCCTGGTTCATGCGCCACCGGATCCACTCTTCCTGGCGCTTGATCTCTTTCTGCTGCTGGTCGTAGGCCCGGGCCTGGATCTCCAGCTCCTGCTCTTTCCTCTTGCTGTACTCGCTGTAGTTCCCGGGGTACTCGCGCACCCCGCCGTCCTCGACCTCGACGATCCGGTCACAGACGGCGTCGAGGAAGTAGCGGTCATGGGAGATGACCACGTACGCGCCGCTCCAGGTCCGCAGAAACTCCTGTAGCCACTCGATGGCCTCGATGTCCAGATGGTTGGTTGGCTCGTCCAGAAGTAGCAGGTCCACGTCATCGAGGAGAGCTTTGGCCAGACCGACCCGCCGGCGCTGCCCGCCCGAGAGCTGGCCCAGGGGCACGTCGTGGTGGTCCGGCGGCAGGCCGAGACCCGCCAGGATCCGACCCACCTTGGCCTCGAACTCGTACCCACCCTTCCGGTCGAACCGCTCCAGGAGCCTGGAGTGGCGCTCCAGGAGCTGGTCGACGGACCGCCCCTCGGGGTCGGACGAGGGATCGGAGATGTGCGCGCTCAGCTCCTCGATCTCGCGCTCGAGCTGGCCCAGCTCGGGGTGGGCATCGGCGATGGCCGAGAGAGCGGTATCGGCGTCACGAAGGTTGGGGATCTGCTCCAGGAAGGCGACGCGGGCTCCGGAGTGGATCGTCACCCGGCCCTCGTCGGCGGGGTACTCTCCGGTGATCATCCGGAACAGGGTCGTCTTGCCCGCTCCGTTCTCGCCGACCATGCCGACGCGGTGGCCATCGTCGATCTGCCAGGAGACGTCGGAGAGGATCTCAACCCCACCGAAGTGTTTGCCCGCCTTGTCGAACTGGACCAGGATCATCGGTTCGCCTTCTCGGCCATCGGTCGCCTCAGGACAGTTTGCCTGGCGAAGGGCGGGGAGGACAATGGGCTGGCTCGCTTTGACCTCCGCCGGCTGCCGGCGTACACTTCCTGATCGCACCTCACCTCGGCACCCGGGCACCCGAGCCCATGGAGGCCACCTCGATGACGACCCAGCGCAGGAAGAGCCGCGCGGCCATGCTGTCGGTGGTGTCCAACACCACCCTCGTCATCATCAAGGCCGCTGTGGGGATCCTCGTGGGCAGCGTATCCGTCCTCTCGGAAGCGATCCACTCGGGCGTCGACTTGGTTGCCGCGGTCATCGCTGCCATCGCCGTCAAGACCTCGGGCAAGCCGCCCGATGATGAGCACCCCTTCGGCCACGGCAAGGTGGAGAACGTGTCGGGGGCCATCGAGGCGCTGCTGATCTTCGGAGCGGGCATCTGGATCATCTATGAGGCCGCGCATAAGCTCATGCACCCTGAGCCCCTGGTCATGCCTTACTGGGGCGTGGCGGTCATGGCGCTGTCCGTGATCGTCAACATCCTGGTCTCCGGGCACCTTTTCCGGGTGGGTGAGGAGACCGACTCCATGGCCCTGGTGGCCGATGCATGGCACCTCCGGACCGATGTATGGACGTCCCTCGGCGTCGCGGGCGGCCTGGCGGCCATCGCCATCGGGGGATGGGTCGCGCCCGACCTCAACCTGGCATGGATCGATCCCGTCATCGCCATCATCGTGGCGCTGATGATCCTGAAGGCGGCGTACGAGCTGACGCGTCAGTCGTCCCGTGATCTCATCGACGCCAGCCTCCCCGATGATGAGGAGGAGCTGATCCGCCGGCACATCCGGAGCCAGCATCAGGTCCGGGGCTTCCACCATCTCCGCACACGTAAGTCGGGCGACCGCCGGTTCATCGAGTTCCATCTGATGGTCGATGCCGACATGAGCGTCCTGGAGGCCCACGAGATCACCGATCGGCTCAAGGACTGGATCCAGGAGCACTTCCCCAAATCCACCATCACCATCCACGTGGAGCCCTGCGGCCTTAGCTGCCCGCCCCACTGTGTCGAGGGATGCGTTCTCACCGACGACGAGCGGGAGCAGCGGGTCGCCGAGCTCGCCGACCGCTCCGAGTGAGTGGGTCGCCGGGACTGACGGCGATCAGCCCAGCTCGATCCACTCCACGTCCATTGCGTCGGCGGCGGCCCGCAGCGACCGGAGGTGGTCTCCGTATCCCAAGGCCAAGTGGTGCGATCCACCGGCCTCGCTGTACCGGGTCAGGAAGGCGCTGATCCCATCGGGGCAGCGGGGCTTCATCTTGAAATGGGGGGAGCGGACATCGGCGGCGGGGCCCCAGTCCTCCACCTCAGCCAGTGCACCGATCATCCGCAGCCGCCCCCCGGGCCCCGCCACCAGGTTGAGCAAGGTGACGTCGCCCGGTCGCTGGACCGAGAACACGCAGACCGGTGGCTTGCCCGGAAGGAAAGCGGCCTCGTTGAGGATGAGCCGGGGCGGGATGTCCGGATGGGCGAGGCGGTGATTCGTCTCGGCCATGTGGTTCATGAACACGGCGTCGCCGGCGAAGTCGATAGTGAACATCTCCACGAAGCTCGTGTCATCGGTCAGGGCTCGCATCAGCATTACGGCGACGGCGGAGGTGGGATCTCCTTCGCCACCATATCCGTAGCCCTCGGCGAGCATCTTCGAGACCGCCAGGAAGGGAAGCGTCTCGATGCCGGGGTGATCCACGGCGGCGGTGAAGAGGGGGCATACGGCCGATAGCTCCTCCTCGTCGGCGAGGGCGCGCAGGCCCAGCTCCACCCGGAGCGAGCGGCGGTGGTCCTCGTCGGTCACCTCAGGGTCGATGACGAACTCGGCCCGGTCGGACGCCAGCGCCGCGTCGATGGCGCCTTCGGGCACGTTGGCGATGTGGTCGGCCAGGACCGCCGAGGAGACATGACGGATCTCGACGCCCGTGCGGGCGAGCAGCTCGCTGGGCTCCACGCCGAGGTCGCCCATGCCATCGAAAGTATGCCCCAGTATCCCCACTCGGCTCCCATCCAGGCTCCGGGCTGCGGCGGCGCCCGCGATGACATCGCCGATCTCCGCCAGCGCGTCGGGATCCCGGTAGTGCCCCGTCACCAGATGGAAGGGCCGCTCGTGCCGGCGCAGCACGCTGCACAGATCCTGCACGCCATGCATGCCGTGGTTGGCGACCATGTCCTCGGCGCCGAAATCGGCGGTAATGGCATGCAGTCGCTGGGTGTTCCAGATGAGAAGCGGGACCGGAGTCTTCAGCAGCGCCGGAAGGGCGATGAGGCTGGGCGAGTAGGAGAGCAGGACGATGACGAGCACATCCACATCCTCGGCGGCGAACTCCGCGAGGGCTCCCTCGAAATCGGTCCGCCTGGAGATGGCGTGGGCGGGCAGGACCTCACCGAACGCGCCCAGCCGCGCCGCCAGCTCCCTCGAGAAGGCGTCCAGATCATCGATCAGCTCGGGCATGCACTCCCGGTACAGCTCCAGGGTGAGTCCCACGTATCCGATGCGGGGTTTCATCCCGGCGCCTCCCTCGACTGCTGGCATCACGGTTCGGCCCCTCGTGCCCGGTCGATGATCCGCCGGGCGTTTCCATGGAAGACATCCTCCACCTGCCCGCGCGTGAGCCCGGTCTTGCCGGCGGCTCGCTTTAGGGCGCGAAGGGTCTCGTACACGAAGAACGTCAGGTTTAGCGCCCCGGACTCCTCAGAGGAGATGGACCATGGGTGCTTATCGCGGGTGAGAAACAGGCACTGGCGATTCACGCATAGGTGCTTGCCGCGGTGTGCGGTGACCGGCAGATCGGTGCCGAAGAGCAGGCGCGAATGGGGCGCGGAGCCCAGGACGACTTCGATGGTCTCGGTGTCATCGAGGGCCGCGATGTCGTAGTAGAGGTTCGACAGGGGCGCCAAGTGGTCGATGGCCTGCTCGATGAACCACGGCCCGTACGACCGGCCCACGTGGGCCAGAATCACCGACGCCTGGGGGCACTCGGAGCAGAGCTCACATACCTCGTCGATGTTGCGCCCATCGGCGATGCGACCGGCTCGGGGCACGTGGAGCATGATGATCGCCTTGTGCTGATCGGCCTGGCGCCTCGCCGCGGGCGGGATCATGTCGCGGATGGACACCTGCTCCGTGGGCTTGTCCACGAGGGCGTGGTAGGGCTTGAACCCCAGGAAGCCGTCCCGGGTCAGAAGGTCCGCGTATCGCCCGCCGCCGGCCCTCGGATCGAGAAGCGCCAGACCGTGGACACGGGGGTCGGCGAGGTGCTCGGCCACGTAGTCGTTCTGGGCATCGATGTCGAGGTAGGCGAGGGGCAGGCCGAAGACCAGGGCCTCGAACCGAGGGCCGGGCATGAGGGCCGTCAGAGCCTCGAAGAGATGCCCGACACCGAAGTCGCGCACATGGGTGCCGAAGGATGCCGCCAGCTCCTTCTCCGTGGGTGGCCGGCGCCGGTGCGCGGTCAGGTACACGTGGGCATGGCAGTCGAGAACCCGGCTGGGCATGAAGCCGCGAAGCTCCTCATCGTAGAGGGGCAGGTCGCGCTGGCGGAAGTAATCGGGTTCGCTGATCCAGTGCAGGGGGCTCAGCTCCCTCCGCGGCGAGCACCGGGGTACAGGGCATCCATGGCCTGGACGTACCCGCTGTAAGCTGTGTCGTACGCCCCGGCCACCGATGGGTTCGGTTGGTACGCCACGTCCCCCTGCGGCGACCCCGCCGGCCAGTCGAGAGCCCCTTCGTCGCCCGATGCCAGCAACCCCAGTAGCGCCGCCCCCCGGCAAGCCGCCTCGGGAGCATCGGTCACCCGAACGGTGATGCCCAGAACGTCGGCAAGCATGGACATCCAATCAGTCGATGCCGTGGCGCCCCCGGTCAGGGTGATCTCGCTCCAGTCGCGTCCAACGGACCCAAGGAGCGCCAGGGAGTCACGGGCGCTGAAGCACACGGCCTCCATGGCGGCCCGGACCAGGTGAGCTCGGCCGTGTCCCAGGCTGAGGCCGAGGAAGCCGCCCCGGACGGAGTCATCGAAGGACGGTGTGGAGATACCGGTGAGGTGTGGGATGCACGTCACGCCGCCAGCGCCCGGTGCGAGGGCCATGGCCTCATCCACCAGGAGTCCAGTGCCAGCGGTGTCGTCGAGGATTCGGCGGAGCCAGTCGAGACACGCCGCGGCCGTCTTGGTGTAGGCCATGGCAAACCAGCCCGAGCCCAGAGGGTGGGGCGCGAGCAGCAGGCCGCTGCCCTCGAAGGGCGCGGCGTCCTCCACGGTTGCCAGAAGGGGCATGGCGGTACCGAGAGTCCCCGAGAGCCTGCCGGGCTCGCGGTTGCCCACCGCAAGGGCTCCGGCATACTGGTCATTGGTGCCCACGGCGACGGGGATGCCGGGAGCCAGGCCGAGCGCCCCGGCCGCATCAGGGGTTAGCTCCCCCGCCACCGACCGCGCGGGAGCGACCTCGCCCATCGCCTGAGCCGGAAGCGTACACAGCGCCAGGGCCTCGTGCCACCACTCGCCGGTTAGCCGGTCGAGCATTCCCGTCGAAGCGCCATTGGCGGGGTCACAGACGGCGCGGCTCGTGAGCCGGAGGGCGATGAAGGCGGGCAGTAGGAGGGCCCGCCGGCACCGCTCCATCGTGGTCGGCTCATGCCGCCGCAGCCAGAGGATCTTCGAGAGGGAGTCGATGGCACTCGGCTCGGGCAGGCCGGTGCGCCGGCGGAATGCCTGGGCGCCGAGCCGCTCCCGCACCTCGGCGGCCTCGCGGTGGGCTCGGGCGTCGAGCCAGGCGATGGCCGGCCGTAGCGGCTGGTCGTCACTATCGAGGCAGACGAAGGTCTGGCCCTGGGACGATAGCCCCATGGCGACCACATCCACACTTGGCGCCCGGCGCAGCACATCGCGGACGCCGCACCCCACGGCCCGCCAGTACTCCTCGGCATCCAGCTCGGCCCAGCCCGACTCGGGGCTCGCCAGGTCATAGCTCTGGCTCGACAGCGCGAGCTGCCGGCCGTCACCGGCGGCGTACAGGCCGACCTTCGTCGCGGACGTGCCCAGGTCGATACCCAGGGAGGCCGGGGTCATGGCACGACCTCACTCGCCGGGCTCGAAGGACCAGTCCGTGAGGGTCACCGGTCCCTCGGCCGTCACGCCCAAGTACCCGACCCGGGCGTTGTTGCGGTCGGTCACGTAGACGGTGGGCGATTCGACCAGCACCTCATCGCCGCGCAATACGCGCACACGGACGCGGTCGGTCTCCACGATGCCCTCGAGGCTGAAGGGGGCGTCGGCGAGGGTGACGTCAGTGCTCTGCCAGCGGGGCTCGCCGGGCCTGCTCAGGTCCAGAAGCCGGGCGCCCTCGGAGGTGACCTCCAGGGCGAATCCCGTCTCCCGATCGGCGGCGGCCTGGAACATCAGCCGCACGGGCTCCGTGGGCTGAGTGACGACGCGTACGCTCCAGCGCCCTTTGGAGCCGCTGATGTCCCGGTTGACGCAGGCCCCCGATCCAGCGGTGAGTGAGAGGCCCTCAGCGGTCACCGACCACTTCCCAGCCTGCGCGACCCATCCGGCACCGAGGGCTTGGCCCTGGTCGGCCGCCCGTCCCTCGATCTCGGCGTCTTCCCGGAACCCCCAGAACTCGGCGGTTCCGAGCCAGGTGTGGAAGCCCAGGTACCCCTCTCGGTCGGTGTACTCCTCGGGTGTCGCGACCCATGGGCTCTCGGAGAGCACTTCGCCCGCGGCATCGAGCAGCCGCACCTTGACCTGGCCCGTCCGGCTCTCGGCCTCCAGAACGTAATCCGTATCGTAGTGCCACATGTCGCTCGGGCCGCTCCACAGGGCGACGTGGGGATGCTGGTAGAGCATCAGGCAGCCGGCGCCGTGGGTGCCGCCGAGCCAGCACAGCAGGCCCTTCTCACGCTGCTCGTCGATCTGGAAGTACATGCCCGCGCCGCCGGTACCGGGATGGACCCGGACCGCGGTGCGCCAGGTGCGGTGCGTGCCCTGAATGGGAAGGTACATGGCGTAAGCCCTGTCGGTTGGTTTGGTCTGCTGGACGCGATTCCTGTCCCCCGAGGCCCACATCCAGAGCCCGCCACCCTGGAGGACCCAGTCGGGGTCATTGCCCAGGCGCCGCAGGTTCGGCGGGTCGTCGACCACGGGGCTGAGGGGCTCGGCGGCGGCGGCCGTTTGGCGGAATCGAGCGGGCCCGCCCGACGCGAAGACCCCCGCCGCCCTGCCCAGCGCGGCCCCGGGAAGCTCGATCCACGGGCTCTGGGAGATCAGAGTCTCCCCATCCCAGTCAAGAAGCTGGACTCGCAGCCGGTCATCCTCGATAACCGCCTCGACCCACGTGGCGCCATAGGGAGAGATGGGCGCCGTCGCGTCGGACCACAGGAGGTCGCTCTCGGGGCCGGAGAGCCAGAAGCCCCCCGGGTCCTCGCCACCTATGCCGCAGCGGTACCCATTGCCCTCCGCGTCGGCGAGCACCACGATGCCGCAGGCAGGCAGGGAAAGAGAGGGTTCGACCAGGGCGCGGAAGGCTCCCTCGGCAACCCTCTCGTCGGACAGGGCCAGAGCGTCGCCGGTGCCGCGATGGATCACCACCGGCCCCAGCTCGTTGGCGTGGATCCACTCGCCCCTGGCTGGCGACAGGTCGGCCACGGCGGTCACCGCGGACAGGGCTAGCAGAGTCGTGCTCATCAGAATACCTCCATGGACGCGCATGGTCGCTCACTCCTCGCGGGGGGTGGGATCGAAACTGGGCACCGGGAGCTGCTCGCCGTCGCGCAGGGCGGATTCGTGGGCCACGATCCCCGGCGCCGTCATGGCCACGGCTTCGTACACATCCACCGCCGGCTCCCGGTCCTCGATCACGGCGGAGACGAACTCATGGGTGAGGAAAGGGTGGGAGCCACCGTGGCCGGTGTCGTACCGCATCTCCCGGGGCAGCAGGTGGGTGTACTCGGCTGGGGTCATCTGTGGCTCGCCCTCCATGGGCCGGATGGCGAAGGGCTGGCCCGACCAGCCCTCGGCGAAGAGCGAGCAGTCGGTGCCCATCCACTGTGCCCGTTCACCGTGGTTCCACACATTCCACATGACATTGCTGCGGCAGATGTGCCCCTGGTCGGTGATGAACACGGCGCATTCATTGCTGAAGGGGCTGCCGTACACGTTATCGCTATGCCCCCGATCCCCGCTCAGCGTGCCGGCGCACGAGACCTTCACGAGGCGCTCGCCGGTGACGCCGACCAGGAAGCCCGTGGAGTGGGTCGGGTAGAGCTGTGGGGGGAGCCCGTAGCGCCAGGTTCGCTCGCCATCGGCGAAGCTCAGGGCATCGCCTTCGGCTCCGATCAGAGGGTGGTAGTACTCCACCTCGGAGTACATCAGCTCACCGAAGGCGCCGTCATCATGCAGCCGGCGAGCGGTGATGGCATCGACGCGGTAGTAGCTCGTCTCGGCCATCATGTAGCGCATACCCGTGCGCTCCTTAGTGGCCACCAGCAGGGCACACTCCTCCAGCGTCGTTGCGGCGGGCACCGCGCAGAAGCAGTGCTTGCCATGCTCCATCACGGCCACGCTCTGGCGCACGTGATCGGGTGCACCGGAGAACACGGCCACGGCGTCCAGCGGCTCGTGGCGGATCAGCTCCTCCAGCGAGTCGTAGGCCGTGTCGCAACGGTACCTCTCCTTTAGGTGCTGGCGCCGGTCGGGCAGGAGATCGCTGACGGCGACCACCTCGGCGAGAGGGTGCTCATGGAAATGGAAGCTGGCCCCGAAGCCGCCACCAACAACACCGATACGGAGCTTGCGGTCACTGGCCATGGGTTATCTCCACCGGCTCCACCTTAGCGTCATCGTACGTCACATGCCCCTCCTCGTAGGGACCTTCGATCCGGGTCTCGATCAGGAACCGGAGCCTCGTCGTCGTAAGGGCCGGGGTGACGTCCACGCTCAGCCGCACCCACTTGTTTGGCTCGGCCTGCTGCCGCGAACGGTGCTCGGAGACCACGTTGCCGGCCTCGTCCAGCTCATGGATACGCAGCACCGCTTCGTCCGAGGGGTCGGCCCCGAAACCCTCCCCGCGCAGGTCGGAGCCTCGGACCCACACCGAGGCCCGGTAGCCCGTGTCCGGCGAGACGGGCACCCCCTGGAAGACCACGGTTACGGCAGATTCATGGCCATGGGTGCGGAGGGCCTCGCCGCCCGAGTGGTAGACCGGCAGGCCCCAGTCGGGATGAATGGCATAGGCTGACTCGGGGAAGATGTAGGCGCGGCCGGGGCTGGCGAAGAGATACTGCCAGCCACCCGTCGCACCCGTGTCGCCCATCCGCCCGACCATGCCCGTGAACCCCGCCTCGAAGCCGGGGTTCACCAGGAGATTGTCCGCCGCCGACCTCTCAGGCCGCTCCAGGAAGCGTGGCTCATCGCCCGCAGGCCCCGTGCCGGGCGCCAGCTCCAGTGCCTGGCAGATCGCCTCACCGCCGTGATCGTTCCGCAGGGTCACCGCGACAACGCCGGCCTCGGGCCGCACGTCGCCCACTGTCAGCCGCACCGCTGTGGCCAGGTCGCCTGCGGTCCGCAGGATGTCCACGTCCTCGAAGGCCACGCTGCCATTGACCAGGACGGTAACCGCTCGGTGCTCGGGGCTCAGGCCACGGCGGGTTTCGGCGAAGTGGAGAGTCAGGTGGTACGTGCCGGGAGGCACCGTGAAGTGGTGGGTGAACTCCCGGCCGTGGGCGCCGTACCGGTAGATCTCGGAATCAGTGGCTCCGTGGACCACATGCACGCGTCGGTCGGTCCACCACGCCTCACGGACTACGTCCGTCAGGTGGCCCGCCCGGATGATCCACTCGGTGGCCGGCCGCCAGGAGCGGCCCGCGCCGTCCGTATAGTCTTCTCGGTGGGGATACCCGAAGATCACCCGCTGGGCCGCGGGCCGCCAGGAGTGCGCTGTGCCGGCGGAGCGAGCGGGGCTTGAGGCGAACTGCGCGGCATCCAGGATAACGCGGGTTCCCGCCGACCGCGGGTTACCCTCTCCTCTGGCGACGATCCGTAGGCTGTGGGCACCCGGCCCCAGGCCACTGCGCCGCCAGGCGATGCCCTGGTAATGCGTCTCCGGGCACCACAGGTCGAGCCCTCTGAGCTGTCTCTCGCCATCGATGTACACATCGGCCAGCCCTCCCCGGGGCCCGCACCGGGCGAGAATGCGGACCTGGTCTCCGGTGAAGGTGAGCTCCGCGGCCGCGCCCTCTACCTCGGCCACTAGAGCGGTCCCGCCCGAATCTCCCGGCCGGCCGAAGGGTCGCCAAGGGCCCGACAGGTCAAAGGCCGTCTCCTCGACCTCCGTCATCGGGTCGCCCCGGCCGGTCACGACGACTTCGCGTCCCGACGCGTGCGACACCTCGAGCAGGTAGTCGCCGCTACCTAGCGGGCGAGCTTCCCAGTCCGCCTCGGCAGTGCCGTCGACGGTCACCCGAGTCGGCTCGAAGGCCAGCCGAATCCGCTCTTCGGCGGTGGCGTGGGGACTGACGGCCACGTATCGTACCTGGTTCGGCTCGTACCGCACCTCGCGCACAACCCCCGTCGAGCGGAGGATGTGGCTCTCGCCCGAGGCGCCCATCTCGGGCCGCCACGCCATGGCGTTGAGCACATGCTTCAGGGCCATGGGATGAGCGATCTTGAACCACGCGCCGGCCACGATAGGGCCGCCGCCGATGCCGTCCTCGACCACCCCCGTGGGATGGAAGTCGTACGTGGCGAGAATCGCCTGTCGCCGTCCCATCTCGCTGGCCCAGGGATCGCTGGCTCTTTCCCCGTACTCCAGCCATACGGGCGCCAGCTCCAGGGGGCCGTACCAGAGCGAGAGCCCGCAGCATCCCGACGATTCGGGATAGGCCCACGCTCCGGAGTACACATCGCCCATGGACGCCATGCTCACGCTCGTGCGGTTCAGGAAGAGCGAAAGCACGTTCCGGGCGTCGGTGCGCCAGCTCGGAAACTCCTCGGGATGCTCCATCAGATAACGGCAGACGAACTCGGTGACGTTCTCGGCCTGGACGGGGTCGGGCCAGTCCCAGTAGTTCCGGCCCCAGGTGGGATCCTCGAGCCAGCGGGGCAGTAGCACGTCTCGCAGGTACGCCACCCCCGCCTCCCGAGCCCGGGGGATCACACCATCGGGCCCTTCGATGCCCATGGCGATCAGCTCATCGAGGAAGTACAAGATGAAAGCCACGCCGCCCGTCTGGGGATCCTCCCAGTGCACCTGCTCGGGATTGGCGTACCGTCCCCATGGGGGAAGTCCGGTCCGGGTGTCGCAGTTCTGGGCTAGCAGCGTGCCCCAGCGAGCCGCGGCCTGAAGCCACCGGCGCTCTCCCGTGACCCGGTACGCGCGCAGGAGGGCGTAGCCCACCTCGCCGACGATGTCGAGCTGGATGAACCCGCCCGGGTCGGCGTCACCGTAGGGCTCGCCCAGAACGGGCACACTGACCAGGAAGCCCGGCCAATCGTGATCGGCAGGCGTCTGCTCGTGCTCCAGCAGGACATCGACGGTGGCATGCAGGTGTGCGATGGCCGCTGGGTCGCCCGAGTAGGCGTAGTAGTCCACCAGGCCGGACAGCACGTAGGCCGCCCGCTGGCCCAGGTCGCCGTTGGCCCAGTCGTCGATGGGCGGAATGCTGATCTCGCCTTCGGGGGAGATGCTCCAGGCTCCGTTGTAGACATAGTGGGGCGCCGGGGTGGGGGAGTCAGCCCATGGGTACCGGAACAGAGTGTCCGCGGCGATACGGGCACGCTCGTCGAGCTGACCGTTGCGGCCGTCGTACCACGGCGCGATCACGCCATGCTCATCGAGCACGGCGTCGTGGGCATAATAGTGGGGCGTATCCTCAGCGGCGGCCGTCGCCGCGAGGCTAGCGCCCAGGGCGCAGAGAAGAACCGCTCTTACCACCGGCATCACCCTCCGAGGCGGAGGTTCTGCGGGCGAGGGACCGTGGCCTGTTCGGAGTGCTTTGAGTTGTGATACAAGTTGCTTGTTCGGGGAGGAGCCCCCCATGCCCGAGAAGATCAGCCGCCGCCGCATGCTCGCCGGAGTCGCCACCCTGGGCGCGGCCAGTACCGCCAGAGCCGCGGCCCATCCCGTCGTCTTCGGCAAGCCCACCATGACCGTGTGCCTCAACACCAGCACCCTCCGGCCTACCCCGCTCATGGAGAAGATCGACATCGCACGGGAGGCGGGCTACGACGGCATCGAGCTTTGGATCAGCGAGCTGGAGGAGGTCGAGCGAGACGGACCCGGTGTCGAGGAGCTGCGCAGGGTTCTGGACGACAAGGGCCTCTTCGTGCCCAACGTCATCGGCCTCTGGAACGCCATGCCGCCCGAGGAGGAGGCCTGGGCCCAGGCTCTGGAGGAGTCCAAGCGGCGCATGGACTTGTGCGTGCGCGTGGGCGCCCAGCATGTGGCAGCGATCCCCCAGCCCGACCGCGAGGACATCGACCTGATGTGGGCCGCGGAGAAGTACCGCGCCCTGCTCGACGC
>WJIW01000486.1 GCA_014730065.1 Armatimonadia bacterium
GATCCCGGCCGGCGCGCCCTTCGGTTCGGACAGCGATCCCACCCGCTCGCGCAAGGAATCCGCAAGTCGCGGAAGGGATCGTTGAACGGGGTCCGTAGTAGTGTATGTTGTAGATACACAAGGCCCCGAGCCAAACCCACCTACACCCCCATACCAGACACCAGACACCAGCATTCACTCGGGGCCTTGTGCCCTGTACGGCCCGATCGATCCCCGAAGGAATGCCGCCGCTCCCGCGGAACCTGCCCTCAATCATTGCGACTACACTCAGAGGGACGTGTCATCATGGCGGAGCGCAAGTGGGCGTACCTAGCATCCATCGGCCTGGGCGAGATGCCTGTGGGGCGGGTGGCGGCGGAGCTGGCTGCCCTCGGCTACCACGGGGTGGAGCTGACCCTGGCCCACTTCGATCCCCGGTCCATGGATCCGGCCGAGCTTCAGCGGGTCGCCAGCGACGTGAAGGCCGAAGGCCTAGCCATCAGCGAGCTGGTCGTCCAGCAGGACTGGGTCCTCCGCGACGAGGCCGAGCGCCGCGTCCGCATCGAGCTGACCAAGGATGCCGTGAAGGCCTGCGCCGATTGCGGCATCCCCGCCATCAACGTCTTCTCCGGCCCCGCGCCGTGGGATCCCTCAGCCCCCAAGCTCGGTGTGGACATGACCGAGGCCGAAGCCTACCACATGACCTGCGCCGCCCTCGACGAGGTACTCCAAGTGGCCGAGGACGTGGACGTGGATGTGGCCCTGGAGGCGGTGTTCGGAATGGTGGCCCGGGACTACTACACCACCATGGAGCTGCTCCGCCGCCTGCCCTCCGACCGCCTCAAGATCAACATGGACCCCTCCCACTTCGGCCTGTACCGCAACGACATCGCCATGGCGGTGAAGGCCTTCGGCGACCGCATCGTGCACGTCCACCTCAAGGACGTCATCGGGGTGCCGCCGGCCGTGGGCGAGAGCTTCCTGTTCCCGCTGCTGGGCGAGGGCCTCATCGACTGGCCGGGCTTCTTCCAGGCCCTGGACGACATCGGGTATGCGGGGTTCTGCTCCGTGGAGTTCGAGTCGTTCAAGTACTTCCAGACCGTTCTCGGCGGCGACGGCGTGGCCGCGGCGGGGCTGTCCATGGAGCAGATCAAGGCCCTGGCTGGCTAGAGCGACGGCCTCACTGGAGGTTGTAGACAACCCGCAGCGCCGCGGCGCGCACCTCGGCGTCGGTATCGTCCAGCAGTGTCCGAGCCCGCTCCAGGGGCTCGCCCTCGGGGGAGCCCAGGTCGGCCAAGGTCCGCAGGGCTTCGGCCCTTACGTGGGAGTCTTCGTCCTCCAAGGCGCCGGTCAGCACGGTCATGCCCGCCTCGGCGTCACCGACCCGCACGAGAGCCCACGCCGCCGCGGTTCGCACCAGGGGGAACTCATCGGCCAGGAGCGCCCGCAAGGAGCTGGAGGCGCCCGAGGCGCGAGCCCCAAGCTGCCCCAAAGCTCTCGCTGTGGCACGGCGCGTGAAGGGATCGGTATCGCCCAAGGCCTTTGTCAGGGCTCCGATGATGGCCGGGCCCGCATCGGGGACGGTGCCCAAGGTCATGGCCGCCTGGGTCCTGACGTAGTCCGAGTCATCCTTCAGGGCGTCCATCAGAGTCGGGCCGTGGGTCTCCGCCGACAGTCCATCGATGCGGCGAACGGCCCAGAGGGCGATACCCCGCACGGAGGGATCGGGATCGGACCGGGCCTCCAGAAGCCGGTCCACAGCCTCCGAGGCATGCTGCCCAAGGTGGCCCAAGGAGTGGATCGCCTCCGACCGGACCTCGGCGGCGGGGTCGTCCAGGAGGCCAATCAGCGCCTCGGCAGCGGGCGCCGCCACTTCTTCGTCCATCTCGCTGAGGGCGAAGGCGGCCCCGGCCCGAACCTGCTCACGGGGGTCGTCCAGCCGCTCGACGAGGGCGGGGACGGCGGGCGACCCAATGGCGCCCAGCGCGTACGACACCGATGACCGGGCGCTCTCCTCCCGGTCCAGGCGGCCGGCGAGCGTGTCCACGGCTTCCGCGGCTCCGGGCCCGATGGCGCGGAGCACGTTGACGGCCAGGTGAGAGAGGACGGGGTCATCCCGCTGTAGTAGCTCCACGAGCTGGGGCACGGCGGCAGCGGCCGAAGGCCCGAGCCACTCCAGGGCCTTGGCGGCCTCATCCCGGAGGGCCGGATCGTCACCCTCCAGGGCCTGGATCAGGATTGGAACGGTCTCGTCGGCCCGTCCGAGCTGCCCTACAGCCCTCGCAGCGGCGACGCGTACGGCGGGGTCGGGATCGGACATGGCCGACCGGAGGGGCATGAGATAGTCGGCGGCCGCCAGGCCCAGGTACAGCAGGGCATCGGCCGCACGCCGCCGTACCATGGGGCTGGCATCGGAGAGGAGCTGGGCCAGGCGGGCGACCAAGGTATCGGGCGGATCGATGAGCTCCGAGCAGGCCGTCGCCGCCGCCGCTCTAACGGCGGGGTCGGGATCGGACAGGAGGGTCTCCAGGAGTCCTTCGGCGGGCTTGACGCAGTGCATGAGGCCCAGAGCCCGGGCCGTGCCCGCCCTAAGGGCGGGATCGCGCGAGGTCATGGCATCGCGCACGGCGGGCAGGGCAGCCTCGCCCATCCATCCGAGACCGATGGCCGCCGAATCCCTGGTGTGCTCGTCGGGGTCGCTCAGGCCAGCTATGAGGTACGGGATGGCCTCGGGTGTGCCGATGCGCGCCAGGGCCCAGACGAACCGCTCCCGGATCTCGTCCGAGGGATCGGCCGCGCCTTCCAGCAGGTATGACACGACAGTCGTGCCGCGCTGGACCAACTCGGCCGAGGCCGACTCGGCCTCATCCACCGTCCCCTCGCGCAGCGCCTTCACCAGTTCCTCGGATGATCGCCTGGCGCCCATGGCAAACCTCTCTCATGACCCTTCCGGGCAGCCGCGTGGGGCGGCCCGGTCCACCGGTACGAGGTTCAATCGGTCCGCGCGAAGTCCTGCGAGGAAAGGGGCATGGCGCGGCCGGAGGGATTCGAACCCCCACTCGTCTGGTCCGAAGCCAGATGCCTTAATCCATTTGGCCACGGCCGCGCGATGGAATGTGCCGAGAAAGAAGAAATGGCGCGGCCGGAGGGATTCGAACCCCCAATCGCCTGATCCGTAGTCAGGAGCCTTAATCCGTTTGGCCACGGCCGCGCGAACAGCCCCCGCCAAGGGGCGGAGGCGAGCTAGTTATGGGTGGCGGAGTGAGTGGGATTTGAACCCACGAGGGCAGGATTAGCCCACCCTATCTGCTTAGCAGGCAGACGCCTTCAGCCACTCGGCCATCACTCCACCGGCAAAGCTGTCAATACAGCTTGCAAAGTCTACCATGAGACGGAGGCTCGCGCAACCCGATTCGCGCCCTCCCGCCGACCGGAAGGGTGCGGGCCCCCGGGCCGCGAAACCCAGTGCATTCGCCCGGCCTCAGACTACCACGGACAGGTAAGGTGCCCAGCCGTGAACAAGACCCTCTCGCTTGCGCTGGCGATCGTCGCCGGCCCGGGTGTGCTCCTCGCGACGGCCCAGGAGCTGCCCATCATCCACGACATGCACTACGCCGATCTCAGTCCCGACGGCTCCCGAGCTGCCTTCTCGTACCAGGGCGACTTGTGGATCGCCGACATCGACGACAGCGGCGAGGGCCAGGCCCGGCGACTGACGGTCCACGTCGCCTATGAGGGCCGGATCCGGTTCTCCCCCGATGGCGAGCGGATCGCCTTCAGCTCCGATCGCTACGGTAGCCAGGACATCTTCATCGTCCCCGCCGATGGCGGAGAGATCGAGCGAGTTACCCATCACAGCGCGACGGACATCATGGCCGAATGGTCGCCCGACGGCCGAACCCTTCTCTTCAGCTCCGGCGGGCGCGACTTCAGGGAGTGGGCCCCCTACGAGATCGATCTGGACACAGGCTACGTACGCCCACTCTTCCGCGATTCCCAAAGCTGCCACGGCATGACCTACTCCCCCGACGGACGCTACGTGGCTGGCCTGCGGGGTGGGCAGGCGTGGTGGCGGAAGGACTACAAGGGCAGCGGCGACTCCGACGTCTTCCTCTACGACCGGGAGACGGACACCCTGGAGATCCTCACCGACGACTACGACGGAATCGACAACTGGCCGAACTTCGCCGAGAACGGCGAGACCCTCACCTGGGTCTCCGATAGGGACGGCCGGCCGAACCTGTACGCCATGGACATGGAGACCCGCGAGATCCGGCGTCTAACCCGCCATGGCGAAGACGCTGTCATCTACCCCTCGGTCTCCGGTGATGGTGAGACCCTGATCTACGAGTGGAACTTCGACCTCCACACCGTGCCCGCCCGGGGCGGGGTGCCGCGACAGCTCGAGATCCACGCACCCATCGACTTCAAGGAGAGCTTCGAGGGTGAGGAGACCAAGCGCAGCGATGTGGAGGAGATGGAGGTCAACCGGGAC
>WJIW01000487.1 GCA_014730065.1 Armatimonadia bacterium
GTGTGGGCCGCGCTAGCTCGGACGCGTGTCACCGCTATGGAACCGGTATCCAAACGACTCAACCTCGCCCGGCACGGTCTGGTGCTGCTATCGGTGCTGGGCCTCTTCATCGGGACTACCGCGCTCGTTCGGTACACGGGCCACGAGACGCCCGTGGCCATTAACTTCTACTACATTCCGATTATAGTATCGGCCGTTGCCTTCGGTGACTTGGGGGCTATTCTCGCCGCCGCGCTTGCGGCCTACCTGACCTGGGCCTATCTTCCCCGAGGCTCGGGCGAGGGGGAGGCCATGTGGGCGGGGTGGGTCGAGCCCGCCGTGAGGTTCCTTTTCTTCTTCATCGTTGGCGTCCTCGTCTCCCGCCTAACCGATCGGGCCCGAAGACGGGCTCAGGAGTTCGAATCCCTGTTCGACATCGCCCAAGCGGTCAACTCCTCCATACGCCTTCAGAATGTGCTGCACCTTATCGTGATAAGCGTGAAGCGCATGCTCGGGGTCAAGGGCGTGGCCATTCGGCTTCTTCGGGAGGCCGAGGAGGAGGGCGGGGAGCGGTACTTCGGCCACGCGATCAGCGACGGACTCTCCCACGAGTACCTCAGCAAGGGCCGAGTCATCGTGGAACAGAGCCCCATCGATCAGCGAGTCCTGGCTGGGGAGACCATTCAGCTCGCCGATGTCTCCAGCTCGGATCTGCTGCAATACTCCGATGAGCTGGTCAAGGAGGGTATCCGGTCCATGGTTGTGGTGCCCTTGGTGTCCAAGGGTCGGGCCATCGGGGTGATGAGGATCTATAAGTCCCTACCTCGCCGGGCGAGCGTCGAGGAGCTTAGGCTGGTCAACGCCTTCGCCGAGGAGGCGGGAGTGGCCATCGAGAACGCCGGGCTCTATGAATCGCTCCAGGAGAGTTACTACGAGACCGTCCGGGCCCTCGCCCGGGCCCTGGAGGCACGGGACGAAGACGAAGTAGGGCACGCCGAGGGCGTAACCCAGGCCATCGACGCCTTGGCTACCGAAGCGGGCTGCGCGAAGGATGAGGTGGAGCTGCTGCGGTTCGGAGCCACACTTCACGACATCGGCAAGATCGGCCTGGCAGCCGGAGGTGGGGGCGGGGGGGGCGACGACCTGATGGCCTTCTTCGGCGGCGGGGACGACGTGGGCGATGAGCTACTGACACTCCATCCCATCGTCGGCCAGTCCATCCTGGAGCCGGTCAAGTTCCTGCGGCCCGTGATGCCTGTGGTGCTGTACCACCACGAGAACTTCGACGGCTCGGGGTATCCCGAGGGGCTAGCCGGGGAGGAGATCCCCCTCTACGGCCGTATGGCACGCGTCGCCAACGAGTACGACCTCCTCACTCGTCGCCACCGGCGGGGCGAGCCGCCCAAGCCCACCAAGGAGGTCATCGCCCACTTCCAGAGCGGGGCGGGCACCGAGTTCGATCCCGACCTGGTCAAGGCCTTCGTCCGGGTACTCAAGCGCGGCGATCTACAGCCGGTTGATGAGGACCTGAGCGGGTGATCGCCCAGGTCCCCTTCGTCGCCCGCTCCAGCGGTCCCTAAGACTCGTCGCCCATCTCGAGCAGATCGACGAACCGCTGCCCGATGGCCAGAGCCGGATCGGTCGGGGCGTCGGCGCGCTCGACGTCGGGCGGGATGTTGATGGTCGGAGCCGGTCGCAGGCTCTTGCCCTCGAACTGGGGGAGCCACTGGCGGGAGGCCTCGAGCATCTCGGCCGTCATATCCCGCGCTTCCTTGAGCGTCAGGCAGGCCGAGGTCAGCGGGTCCAGGGCCACGGCGTTCATGACCAGCTCCGGATCGCCGCTGACCGCCGCTTCCACCGCCAGCCCCTGAACGTTCACGTTGGTCAGGTTCAGCGCCGCGAGCTGGGGCGGCAGGTCGCCAACGTGGATGGGGTGCATGCCCGTGCGGTCCACGTACATCGGCACCTCCACGCAGCAGCCGTCGGGCAGGTTCGTGATGAGGCTGTCGTTGCGCACGTTGGCATTGAGCCGGAAGATCTGGTCGGTCTCCAGGGCCTCGATGATGTAGCTGCAATACTCGGCCGAGCGGGGCTCAAGATCCGTCGTCTCGAACTGGAGTGGGTCCACCTGCTCGAACTTCTCCGCGATGGCCTTCCCCCAGTTGTAGTACGCGCCCGACTCGCCGCCGAAGCCCGGCTCGTCGCAGTAGGCGGCCAGAGCCCGGTCGCTGCTACGGAACCACGGCAGATACTCCGAGAGGTGGCCCGTGGACTCGGTCATGAAGTACCCGAAGTGGCGCATCACCTCGATGCGGACCTTCTCGTTCACGTAGTACCCGGGCTTCTCGCAGTTGGCCCGGAACCTGGGGTACACGTCTTCGCCGCCGTGCTCGATGCTAAGGAACCAGGCCATGTGGTTGATGGCCGCCACGAAGCAGTCCAGCTCGTGCTTGGGGAGGTCGAGGTAGCCCGCCACCAGGTCGGTCGTTGTCTGGACGCCGTGACATAGGCCCACGAACTCCACATCCGACTCCCGCCCGATGCCCCAGCACACCGCGGCCATGGGGTTAGCGTAGTTCAGCAGCTTGCCGTGGGGCGCGACCCGCTCCATGGTCTTGGCGATCTCCACCACAGGCGGAATGGTCCTCAGCGCTCGGAAGATTCCGCCGGGGCCGAGGGTATCGCCGATGCACTGGTCGACCCCGTGCTTGAGGGGGATCTCATA
>WJIW01000050.1 GCA_014730065.1 Armatimonadia bacterium
CTACACCGCCCGCACCTTCAGCTCCCACCGGTACGAGAGCAAGCTGCTGAACTCGTACGGCCATCCCGTGCCCGTCATCGCCGGCAAGCTCCAAGTCCCCGGCGGTGGCGCCAGGGGCGTGGTACTCGAGACCGACTTCTCGCCCGCCGAGGACCGGCTCCTGATCGAGATGGACTCCTGTTACCAAGTGCCCGAGCTGGACAGCCTGCGCCGGACCTTCATCCACTCCCGCGAGGGCGACGGAGCCTTCGTCGTCTCCGATGTCGCCGTCTTCTCGGAGCCCCAGACCTACGCCACCGCCTTGATCACCCGGGGCCAGGTGGAGCGGATCGACGAGACCACGCTGGAGATCTACGACTTCGAGTCGGCGCTGCGGGTGGAGATCGACGCTAGCGCCGCCTTCACTCTCAGCGAGGAGCGCATCCAGGAGAATGCGCCGGTCGAGCCGACGCGCCTGGGCATAGCTCTGGATGAGCCAGGCATGGAGGCCCGCGTAGCGCTGCGGATCACCCCGCTAGAGGTGAGCACCGGCGACGCCCTGCTCCCCAACGGCGACTTCTCGCGCAGCGGGTTCTTCTGGAGCATCCCCGCCGATGGTCTGGCGAGCATCTCCGGTGAGCGGGCCTTCGCCGGTGACCGATCCCTCCACATCACCGACACCAGCGAGGGCAGGGGGACCAACATCGACTCGGGGCGCGTGCCCGTCGAGGCGGGGCGAAGCTACACGCTTTCGGGCCACGTGTATCATGTGTCCGGGAGCGGGGTCGGGATGTACGTGAAGTACCTGGACGAATCGGGCCAGGTGCTTAACGTCAGCGACGAGCGCGGCCATATGGAGCCCGTGGGCACCTTGGAAGGCCCCGAAGGCCAGTGGACGCCCTTCTCCTTCGGATTCACACCCCCCGAGGGCACCGCCGCCCTTCGGGTCTGGATCCACTCGTATAATGGAGCGGTGGTCGAGGCCTTCGTGGACGGGCTCCGGATCGCGCCCGCCGACTGAGGCTGGCCGCCCTTTGGCATGACGTTGAACCAGAAGGCGGGAGCCTCGGCTCACCGCCAGTAACGGGACACGGAGGAACCACCTGATGAAGCTAGTGACTGCCACACTCTTGCTCCTGGTCGGCGCGGGAGCCGCGGGAGCCCAGCCACTGATGGACTACGTCAACGCGCCCGACTCCACTTTCCGGTGGAGCGTGGATGAGGTGACCGAGCAGCTCGGCACCAAGCTCGTCAAGATCGACATGGTCAGCCAGACGTGGCAGGGCGTGGAGTGGGACCATCAGCTTTGGATCCTCATGCCCGATGACCTGGAGGACGCCGATCTCGCCACACTGGTCATCACCGGCGGCGAGCCGGACATGACCTATCTTATGCTCGGCTCCCAGCTCGTCAACGAATCCAACTGTATCTTCGCCGTCCTGGGCGGCATCCCCAAGCAGCCCCTCTACGGCGGGCTCAAGGAGGATGCCCTCATCGCGTACACCTTCGTGAAACTCCTGGAGACGGGCGACGCCACCTGGCCCCTGCTCTTCCCCATGACCAAGTCCGCCGTTCGGGCCATGGATGCCGTCGAGGGGTACCTGGCCGAGCAGGAAGGCCATCACCTCCAGGGCTTCATCACCACCGGCGCCTCCAAGCGCGGCTGGACCACGTGGCTCTCGGGCGTGGTGGACGAGCGAGTCATCGGCATCGCGCCCATCGTGTACGACAACCTCAATCTGCCCGCCCAGATGAAGCAGCAGATGGACGTCTATGGCGCCGACAGCGAGCAGATCGACGACTATACCGAGTTCGACCTTCAGGACCGGCTGCAAAGCGCCGAGGGCGCGGAGCTGGGCCGGATCGTCGACCCGTACACCTACCGGCACCGCATCACCGAGCCCAAGCTCATCCTGGTGGGCTCGAACGACCCCTACTGGACACTCGAATCCGCTAAGCTGTACTTCGATCACCTGGCCGGACCGGCGGCGATCCTGTACTTCCCCAACGGTGGCCACGACCTGGGCGGCATCGAGCCCGCCCTGAACCGGCTCAAGCCCAGCTTGCTCGCCTTCATCGAGCACGTGGCCGGCCGGACGCCTTGGCCCGAGATGGATTGGTCCATCAGCCCCACTGCGGGCCGAGTCGCCCTAGCCATGAAGACCGACATCGATCCCGAGCGCTGGGGCATCTGGGTCGCCACCTCCAATGTGGAGGACTTCCGCAGTGCCGAGTGGCATTACTTCGGCTTCGATGAGGACGGCGAGCCGGTCTCCCCCGGCGGCGACGCGCCTCAGCTCCGGTTCCGCGGCACGGAGGCGACGTACGGCGCCGATGCCGTTCGCACCATCACCGTGGAGGAATCCCCCGCGCCGTACATGGCCGTCTTCGGCGAGATGCGCTGGGAGATCGATGGCAACCCGCTGATCCTGACCACGGTAGCGGACATCGTGAAACGGCCGTAGCCCGCGCCGCACCGCCCGCTCCGTCAACGAAGGGTACGAACATGCCAGGACCCACCATCACCAACGTGCGCGCCATCACCACCTCACCCGGGGACGGGAGCGTCCAGCGGCGGCTGATCGTGGTGAAGGTCGAGACCTCGGAGCCCGGGCTGTACGGCCTGGGCTGCGCCACCTTCACCCAGCGCCATGAAGCCGTCCGCACGGTGGTGGATAACTTCCTCGCCCCCCTGCTCCTGGGACGGGATCCCCGGCGGATCGAGGACATCTGGCAGACGATCCATGTGAACGCCTACTGGCGGAGCGGCCCCGTCATGAACAACGCCCTCTCGGGCGCGGACATGGCCCTCTGGGACATCCTGGGCAAGATGGCCGGCATGCCCGTCTACCAGCTCCTGGGCGGCAAGTGCCGGGAGGCCGCCGCCATCTACCGCCATGCCGACGGATCCACTGTCGAAGAGGTGGAGGATCGGGTCCGGCAGTTCATGGAGCAGGGCCTGCGCCACGTTCGCGCCCAGATGGGGGGCTATGGCGGTAAGCAGCCACTCCCCAAGAGCCCCGATGGCGCCCTTCCCGGCGCCTACTTCGATCCCGATGGCTACATGCGGAGCGTGGTCAGGCTATTCGACCACCTGCGGGAGACCATTGGCTTCGAGGCGAACCTGCTCCACGATGTCCATGAGCGGCTGGTGCCCATCGAGGCTGTGCGGTTCGCCAAGGAGCTGGAGCCCCACCGCCTCTTCTTCCTCGAGGACCTGCTGCCACCGGAGCGGATCGACTGGTTCCGCACCGTCCGCCAGCAGTGCACCACACCCCTGGCCATGGGCGAGCTGTTCGTGAACTCCGCCGAGTGGCGCCCTCTCATCGACGAGCGGCTCATCGACTTCATCCGGTGCCACATCAGCGCCATCGGGGGCCTGACCGCCGCCAGGAAGCTCCAGACCCACTGCGAGCTGGCGGGCATCCGAACGGCGTGGCATGGGCCCGGCGACGTCTCGCCCATCGGCCATGCCTGCAACGTCCACCTGGACGTTGCCTCGCCCAACTTCGGCGTGCAGGAGTGGGGCGGCTTCCTCGAGGTGGAGCGGGAGATGTTCCCTGGCTGTCCCGAGGCTCGCGATGGTTACGTCTACCCGAGTGATGAGCCCGGCTGGGGAATCGACATCGACGAGGACCTGGCCGCCAAGTACCCCTGTCCCGAGGGTGTCCTCGACTGGACCCAGGCCCGCACCCCCGATGGATCGGCGGTGTATCCGTAGGGCGGCGCCTACCGCTCTTCTTCCTCGTCCCTGCCGAAGAGCCGGGCCAGGGGGTCCCCGGACTCGCCGCCCTCGTCGCCGTCCTCCTCGGCCATGCGGTCGTTCACGTAGTCCTCATCGGAGCGCATCTTGAGCATGGTCCGGCAGATGTTGTCCCGCAGGCACTCCGCCAGCAGGGGATCCTCCATCTCGAACCGCTCCAGATCCTGCTCCAGCCGCAGCAGGGCGAACTCCAGCTCGCCCATCTTCTCCTCATCGGGCAGCCACAGGGGAGCGATGAAGGGGCCGAACACGCGCTGGCTCTCACGCTTGTACAGCCCGATGTCGATCAGGTGCTTCTCGACCTCGCTACATACGTATTGGTATGGATCGCCCCGCAGGTAGCGGTACTTGCGCACCCCCGCCACGAGCTGGTCCACGGCGATGCCCCGCTCCTCGAACCGGCGGCGCGTGCGAATCAGCAGTCCCGTCTTGCCACGGCTGATGGAGCGCTGTAGGGCCTCGAACACGGGTCCGGCGGGGAAGTCGTCCACGGGCTGCAGATAAACCCTATCGTAGACCTCGAAGTTCCAGCCCTTCTCCGAATACACCGTGGCCTCGACGGCATCGATGATGCAGAGCTGGGCCAGGCAGGCGTACATGATCTCCTCGGCCAGGCTCTTCTCCGATAGAGGCACGTCCGCCAGGCAGGCCTTCCGGAACCGGGCGTCGGGAGGCGTCCGGCCGAAGATGGGGTCGGTCTTGCGCTCGGACCACTCGCTGGCGAATTTGTGTCCGAAGACGTAGACCAAGACGTCGGCGTTGACCTGTTGCGCGTCCATGATGGGAATGTACCGGATCGGCGCGGCGGCGGCAAGAGCGGGACACCCACCCAAGGGCCCCATACCCCACTTCTGGCTGCCCCTACGCTGACGCCTCCTCGATGGCCTCGAAGAAGGCCGCGATGTTCGGCCAAGGCACGTCGGGCTCGACCACGTGAGTAGGGGCGATGAACAGACCGCCCGACGCGCCGACGGTCTCTATGAGATGGTGAACGGTGCGCTTCACGTCCTCGGGCGAGCCGAAGGGCAGTGTGGTCTGCGTGCCCACACACCCCCAGAAGGCAAGCGAGTCGCCGTACTCCGCGCGCAGCTCCGCGGGATCCATGCACTCCGGCTGGATGGGGTTCAGCACATCCACGCCCGCCTCCATCAGCCCGGGGATGATGGACCGGACGTCGCCATCGGTGTGGTACCAGACGTGGAGGCCAGGGTTGACCGCCCTCGCCGCGTCGATGGCCCGCTTGAGTCTGGGGAACAGCCATTCGCGCCACATGCCGGGGCTCATCATGAGCCGGTCCTGCATCCCTACATCATCGCCGAGCTGTAGCACGTCCACGCCCGCCCGGGCCAGGCCTTGGGCGACGCCGGCAACCTGGTCGGCGATGCGGTCCAGCAGGTAAGCGGCCATGTCCTCCCGCTCCAGGAAGTCCATCATCAGCTCGTTCATGCCCCGCACCTGCCAGGCCGTCTCCCAGATATGGCCCGCGAAGCCTCCCACGGCAAGGCCCGCGTCGTGGCAGGCTTGAACCGTGTTCTCGGCATCCGCCGGCGCGGCGAAGGTGGGCCACGGGTAACCCTCGTACTGGGCCAGAGACGAGAAGCACTTGGCCGGGAATCTCAGGCCCCAGAAGTGGTAGAAGCCGGCGGGCACCCGAGCGGTGCCGTAGTCGTCGATGGTCGTTCCCTCGGGCAGGTCCTCGTCGGCGTAGTAGCCGCTGAAATCCGCCACCTCACTGGTGCGGGCCGCCCCGATGTGCCGGACCTCCATGCCGAAGTAGCTGGCGGGATCCTCCGATCCCGTATGACTCTTGAACTTCTCGAAGGCCGCGGGCGTGAACCCCATCTCCTTGGGGAAGCGCCCCGGATGCTCGTGCCTCAGGGTTTTCAGAACGCGTTCGCGCGGGGTGTCCATGGAGGTACCTTCCTCGGTCGCCCTACGGAGCGACCTCGATGGCGCTGAGGATCTGCTTGAACTCCTGCTGGAGGTACTCCCACTGGCCCACCAGGGATTGGAAGCTCACGACGACCACCTGGCCGTTCGAGCGCCGGAAGTAGAGCTGCATCACTTGAAGCTGCTGCTCATCGCGCTCGTACTGGAACACCAGCTTGGCCAGGGGAGGGGTCTGGTCGGCCATGGTCTGCTCGGCCACCACCACCATATTCGGCGTGGAGGTTAGCAGGTAGTCCCTGGCCGTCTCGGCGTAGGCATCCACGGTGGGGGCTTGGGAGCGATGCACGATGATCGTCACCGTGGGCCGGAAGGGCTCCTGGTGGGTGGTGCGCACGTACTGGAAGGTCACGTCCCGCATGGGGCTGGGGACCAGTTGCCAGCCAGGCACCTCCGTGGCGACCACGGGCTCGGCGGACGTGTCGACCACGGCGGGCGGGGCAGCCGTGGCGGGGAGAGGGGCGCCCGTGGAGGTCGCGGCGGTCTCGCCCCCGTCGGGCGGGTTGCCGCCACAGCCTTGGAGAGTTAGGAGTGCCATGGCGGCCACAGCCACAACGGCCAGCCTGCTGGTTATTCGCGCGCCGCTCATCGTGTGCCGGTCTCCCTCGCTGGGGTGCAGGTAGTGGAGTGGTTTCCCCCGGCGCAGCCCGCTCCCTTCCCTCCGGAGCAGAATCCGCTGGCGATCGGACGCAACGCCGGCCGCCGGAGCCGTGTCCAAATGC
>WJIW01000488.1 GCA_014730065.1 Armatimonadia bacterium
CCGGGTCACGGTGACGACGCCCCCGTTGCTGACCCGCACCTGGGTGTTCCAGTCGCCCCCGGTGCTGCGGGAATCGCCATAGCGCTCGATGATCCGCTCGGCGTACCGTCGTCCGTCGCGCTCCCGTGGGGGATCGGCGACGATCCACGGATCGGCGCGCCAGTCGTCGTAGTAGGGATCACGGGGAACCCACTGCACGTCGTAGGCGTACGGTCGATGGTAGATGGGATCATCCCAGTAGTAGCCCCAATGAACCCGGTCCCACCAGCAGTCCGTGGGCCACCAGTAGCTGTAGTAGGTGCGGCCATAGGGGAAGTAGTAGTCGTAGTCGACCACGTAGTCGAAGTGGTAATAGCCCGTGTCGGGCTCGGGCACCCACACGTCGTAGTAATGGTATTCGCGCCGGGTGCGATGCTGGCGTGACCCGCGGTTGGCGTGGTACCCCCGGTCATCGCCATGGTAGTAGCCACGGAAATCGGCATTGTGCCAGTGGTAGGCCCGCTTGGCGTCCAGGTCGCCGAGGTCCATGCGGTAGTTCTCGGCGATGGTGCGCCACCGCAGCCGCCGCTCCATTTTCAGCTCCAGGAGATCCATGTAATCGATCCCCGACCGGGCCGAAAGCTCGAGCATGGTGGCCATGTCCGAGTAGCCCAGGCCATCTCGGCTCAGGCGATCCAGGTCGCGCTCATCGACCATGAACTCGGTGGCGAGCATGGCGAGCATGATGCGGTGCTCGATGTCGGGATCCTCACGCCACCAGTCCTCGATGCGCTCCCGCTGGTACCAGTTGGGGCTCTCGCCGAGGACTCGGGGCTCCAGGCGGTACTCGTACGCGATCTCCTTCCAGGCCAGGCCATCGTCGGCCCGTAGGCTGGCGATGATGGCATACGAGCTGCCCGTCATCTCCCGGAGGAAGAGCACCGTGGCGACCTCCTCGGGATACAGGTCCCAGATGTCGTGGATGTCCCACAGCTCGCGGATGTCCATATCCGAAACCCGGGCGATGGTGTCCATGAGGATTACCTCACCCAGCTCGGCGTCGTCCTCAACGATCATGTAGTCGCCGGGCTCATAGTGGTAGCGCTGCTCCATGGGCGAGGGCCGGCCGAAGTCGGTCTGGCCCAGGATCCCGGCGCCGCGCAGGCGCTCGCTCCCCGAGGAGCTACGGCCCCAGCTATCGGCCAGGCTCATGCTAGGCAGCGACCAGATGGCCACCGACATCACGATGAGGGCTAGGGAGTAGGGGTGGAGTGGGTGATAACGCAAGCGGATCACTCCCTTCGAGACGGGCAATCCCCGCCGACGAGTAGATGTACCATTCGCCGTCACGCACAGGGAATCCGCCCGTACTATTCAGACGTTCGCGGGAGCGAGACGTTCCGATGCATCGGGCGGGGACGCCCGATGCCACCCGGGGGAGCGAGACGTTCCGATGCACCGGGCGGGGACGCCCGATGCCACCCGGGGGAGCGAGACGTTCCGATGCACCGGGCGGGGACGCCCGGTGCCACCCGGAGGAGAGCGGGACGCACGACGCCGGAAGGCGGTCAAAGCGCGGGGGATGGTTCGTTGGTGGGTGCACCCGGAGATCCGGCCCGTCGCTGGGCTCAGGGGCGCGGATCTCCGGGCATGGTGGGTGGTGTGGGTGCTACTCCTTCTCGCCCGCGAGGACGAGTAGGCGGTCCCACTCGGCGTCGACGTCGGCCTGGAGCTGCTCGACGATGCCCTCGTTGCCGGGGGCCATCAGGTGGCGGAAGCGGCCCTGGGGCTTGAGGAACTCCTCGATGGGCAGCTTCTCCTTCGGCTTGTAGTTGATGGTGTACTTGCCGTCTTCGATCTCATACAGCGGCCAGTAGCACGTGTCGTGGGCCACCTTGCAGATGGGCAGCAGGTCGGGCGTGGGATAGCGCCAGCCGCGGGGACAGGGCGCTAGCACGTTGAGGAATGAGGGCCCGTCGACCTCGATGGCCTTGGCGGCCTTCTTGGTCAGGTCCTGCCAGCGGCCGGCGGTGGACTGGGCGGCGTAGGCGATGCCGTGGGCCGCGCAGATCTCGGTGAGGTTCTTCCGGCGCTGCTGCTTGCCCGGAATGGCGCTTCCGGCGGGCGAGGTGGTGGTGGCCGCCCCGCGCGGGGTCGCCGAGGAGCGCTGGATGCCGGTGTTCATGTACGCGCCGTTGTCGTAGCACACGTACAGCAGGTCGTGCCCGCGCTCCAGGGCGCCCGAGAGGGACTGGAGTCCGATGTCGTAGGTGCCGCCATCGCCGCCGAAGGCGATGAACTTCACCTTCTTCTCCATCTTGCCCTGGCGCTTGAAGGCACGGTAGCAGGCCTCGATGCCCGCGACGGTGGCTGCCACGTTCTCGAAGGCAGAGTGGATGAAAGGAACGTCCCACGAGGTGTAGGGGAAGATCGTGGTCGCCACCTCTAGGCAGCCCGTCGCACTCCCGACGACTACGGGGTACTCGGATGCCAGGAGGATCTGACGGACGGCGACGGGAGCCCCACAGCCGGCACAGAGCCGGTGGCCGCCCACCAGTCCTTCTTGTTTGGTTGACAGTTCTTTGAGCGAAGCCATGTGTGTCTCCCTTTCTTTAGCGCACGCCGATGTAGTCGATGACCTCGGCCTGCTCGCCCTTGGCGACGGCCAAGACCTCGTCGGCGTATTCCTCGATCTCCGCCATGGAGATCTCCCGGCCTCCCAGACCATAGATGCGGTCGAGGATCGGGATGGCCTGTCCGTTGCCGCCATACATGACCGAGCGGATCTCGTTGAATAGGGGGTTGCCCCAGCCGCCGAAGGTCATGGAGCGGTCGAAGACGCCGACGGCCTTCACCTTGGACAGGGACTGCTTGATCAGGTCGGCGGGGAAGGGCCGGAAGGAGCGGATCTTGAGCAGACCGACCTTCTTGCCCGACTCCTGCATGCTGTCGACGACATCCTTGATGGTGCCGTTGGTGGAGCCGAGGGCCACGAGGGCGACGTCGGCGCCTTCCATCTTGTACTCCTCGACGAGCCCGTAGCTGCGGCCGAACTTCTGGCCGAACTCCTGGCCGACTTCCTCGATGACCCGGGGAATGGCCACATAGCCCTCGGCCTGGCTGCGCTTGTGCTCGAAGTAGAAGTCCTGGAGATCCAGGGGTCCGACGGTCTTGGCTTCCATGTCCAGGAGGCTGAGCTGGGGCTCGTACTGGCCCACGAACTCCTGCACCTCGTCCTTGCTGAGGCTGTCGATGACCTCCCGGGCGTGGCTGATGACGAAGCCGTCGTAGCACACCATGGCCGGCAGGCGCACATCGGGGTGCTCGGCGATACGGATGGCCTGGATCATATTGTCGAAGATCTCCTGGGTGTTCTCGCTGAAGAGCTGGATCCAGCCCGCGTCGCGAGCGCCCATGGAGTCGGAGTGGTCGCAGTGGATGTTGATGTTGCCCGACAGCGCCCGGTTGGCCACGGCCATGGTGATGGGGGCCCGAAGGCTGGCGGCGATGTAGAGCATCTCCCACATGAGGCCGAGGCCCTGGGAAGAGGTGGCGGTCATGACGCGTCCGCCGGCGGTGGAGGCGCCGATGCACGCGGACATGGCCGAATGCTCGGACTCCACGGCCACGAACTCGGTGCCGACCTCGCCGTCGGCCACGTACTCGGAGAACTTCTGGACGACCTCCGTCGCAGGGGTAATGGGGTAGGCCGCAACCACATCGGGATCGATGAGCTTCAGGGCCAACGCGACGGCTTCATTACCTTCGATGAGGATTCTCTCGCTCATGGGTCTAGCTGACTCCCTTTCCTGGGCTTACTCGCTCTCCATGGTGATAGCGTTGGCCTTGGGCGGGCAGACGGACGCGCAGATGCCGCACCCCTTGCAGTGATCGTAGTCGATGCCGGTCATCTTCTGCTCGGCGACGAGGATGGAGCTATCGGGGCAGTTGATCCAGCACTGGAGGCACTGGATGCAGCGGTCCTCGTGCCAGATGGGCTTCTCGCTGCGCCAATCGCCGGTCTTGAACTCTGCGCTGGTCGCCCCCTCGGGGATGATGCCCCCATCGGGAAGGTCCTGCCAGCATGCATCTGATTTGATTTTGCTCAACCTGCTTGCACCTCCGTCGCGGCGCGGTCGATGGCGTCCATGTTGCCTTGGATGACATCCGGGCGGAG
>WJIW01000489.1 GCA_014730065.1 Armatimonadia bacterium
GCCGGGCATGCCCCAGGTCGGCGTCCCGCAGGTCGGCATCACGCAGATCGGCCCCTTGCAGCCGGGCATGACGCAACCCGCCCCCGCGGAGATCGGCCCCCCGGAGGTCGGCGTCTTGGAGCTGGGCGTAGAGCAGGAGCACGCCTGCGGCCATTGCGCGCTCCAGGCGGAGGCGGATATCGTGGGGCTTGTGGTCGGTGTGGAACTCGCACCGCTCCCGGCAGCCCGACCACACGGGCAGCCCACAGCGCCCGCCCCGCACCCCCACCTCGAACTGGCAGCGACCCGAGGTGTGATCGGCCAGGTCGTCGCCCAGGTAATCCGGTGGCAGAACCGGGTTGACGTAGTCGGTGCCGGCACCGCTCGGCTCCAGCTCAGGAAGTCCCTCGCCTATGGCGTGGTCACCTCCAGGGGAAGAGCGGTGCCGTCGGTATCGGTGATCCGCACGGTGTAGCCCCAGCCCCCACCCCCTTGCAGGATCTTCAGCACCAAGTCGTTGGCGCCGGGCTGCAAGGCGGCCGTGACGGTATCGTCGTCCACGCGCACCGGCCGTGAGGCGTTGTTCTGATGGATGCGCTCATCGTTGAGCCACACGACCACGCCGTCGTCGCTGCCCAGTTTGATGAGGACGTCCCTCGCCGCATCGGACTGGATCTGGGCGTACGCGTAGGCCACGGCGTTCTGGTTGGGCTCCATCATGGCCTCCAGATTCACCATGCCCTGAACATCGGGCGTGTCGACCCGCTGCCACTCCCGGCCCACGACCGGCTCGTCGAGATCGGCGGCGAGGATGGCCTCCAGCGCCTCGTTCCATTCGGTCAGGTTGGGGGCGAAGGGTCCGATGACGCGCCACTCGGTGATGAAGCCTGCCTCGGCCGCGAAGTCGGCCTCCACGCCCATGTCGCGGAGAGCCTGGATGGCCGCCGATGCGACCTCGCGCGGCGCCCCCCGCCGCACCGTCTCGACAAGGATTTCCTGGGCCGCGGCTTCCTCGCCCAGGTCGGCGAGGACCAAGCCCATGCCGCCGTACGCCGCCAACGACGCGGCCTTGGTCGCGGGGTCCCGGGTATAGGGCTCGATCGTCTCGAGCAGGGCGGGATCGGGGTTGCGCGCCAGGCCCAGCAGCGCCCGGTTCGTCAGGTCGAGCTGGTCGGCGCGCTCCAAGACCCACGCATAGGACTCCGTCGGCGGGCCGGGGGCGTCGTCGCCCAAGCTCTCCAGGATGCTGAGGATGGCGTCGAGGGCCGCTCCCTGGACTTCCTCGGGTCCGTCACTCGCCACAGCTCCGAGGGCATCCCACGCCCTGGCGTCGGGCCTGGCGGAAAGGCCCATGGCTGCCGCGGCCACCACGTCCGGGCTCTCATCGCCGAGGGACTCGATCAGGAAGGGCACGGGATCCCCCTCGCCGAGCTGGGCGATCATCCATGTCATCGCCGCCCGCTGGGGACCGGGCGCGACTTCGGCGGCCTCGATCAGCGTGGGCAGGGCATCGTCGCCGAGTTGCGCCACCACGAACTCCATCGCCGTCAGCATGAAGATGGGATCATCGGCGGTGAGGCCCTCCAAGACGGTGTCGACCACCTCGGCCGAGCCCACTCGAGCGATCCCCGACAGGGCGGCCAGATGCTGCGCCGCGGTGATCTGATCGGGCACGTCACTAGCCAGGATCGTGCCGTACACCTCTAGCGCCAGACCGGGATCGGTGGCCTCCAGTCGCTGGGCAATACGCAAGGCCGAATCCACGGCGGTCCACCGCTCTACATCGTTGCCGTCCTCGGCCACCTCGGCGAGAAGCTCGAAGCACGTGGGCGTGCCCATCCTGCCCAGGGCGTGAAGCGCCGCAACGTGCACGCCTCCCTCGGAGCCCCTCGCGATGGCGATGAGACTGGCTTCGGTGCCGGGCTCGGTGCGGTCGCCCAAGGCGTCGATGGCGGCGGCGGCCAGACTCTCATCCTCCCCGCCCGCCAGGGCCACCAGGGCGTCCCGAGCGGCGGTGCCGGGGATCCGGCTGAGGGCGCGCATGGCGTGAACCCGCATGTCGGGATCGGCGATCCACACGCCCAGGGGCTGAATGGCCTCGTCGCCACCCACCCACGAGAGGTACCTCAGAACCTGGGCGCGCCGGGGTGAGGGCATGTCCGCGTCGAGGGCGTCGATGAGAGCCAGGGATACGGCCAGCCGCGTCTCCTCGCCAGCCTCGGGATCGCCTGCCCGGGTGGCGATGGCCTCCAGGCAGAGCTGGGCGGCTCGTGCCACGCCAGGGTCGTCGGCCGAGAGGAACCCGGCCACGGGGACGACCGCTTCGGCCCCCACGCTCGGGGCCGCCTCCCAAGCATCGCGCCACGCCTCCTGGTCCTCGCCCGAGAGGGCGGTCACCAGGTCGTCCACCGTCGCCTGCTGAGCGCCGGCCATGGACGCCAGGAGGGCCAGTACGGTCAGGATCGTGCAGAGTAGTCCACGCATAGGTCTCCTCCTTATAGGGTCCATGGAGTCCGGTAGGGACGGCTGAGCCAGCGGTTGGCCTCGTCGTCATCGATGAAGCGCTGGGACTGGGGTTCCCAGTTCAGCCTGCGTCCCAGGCGGAAGGCGATGTTTCCCAGGTGGGGCGCGCTGGTGGAGCGATGGCCGATGGCCACATCGCTGGTGGGCCGCTGCCGGGTGGCGATGCAATTCAGCCAGTCGTCCTGGTGGAAGATGCCGGGGCCGAGCTGGAAGTCACCGTCTCCGATGGGCTCGGCATCGGCCTCCTCGGGCTCGATGATGTACTTCTCGCGATCGACGAACAGCCTGCCATCGGTGCCCTCGAAGTACATGCCGTATTCCCTGTTGTCGCCCAGGGGCAGGGGATCGGGCGGCGGCTGGGACCAGAACATGGTGTAGCTCGGGTACTCGTAGGTCACCCGCATGGCCTCGGGCATGTCGTAGATGCCATCGGTGGCGTACCGGCCCGTGGCCTCGATGGACAGCGGGGCGTCCTCGCCGGTACCCCAGTGGATGATGTCCATAAGGTGGGTGCCCCAGTCGGTGAGGCGTCCGCCGGAGTAGTCCCAGTACATGCGGAAGTTCCCGAACCGGTTCTGGTGGTAGGGCACGCGCGGCGCGGGCCCGAGCCACAGGTCCCAGTCCAGCTCCGGGGGGATCACGCCCGCCTCGGGCCAGCCGCCGCCCGATCCACCGCCGAACCAGGTGTGGCAGGTATGGACCTTGCCGATACGGCCCGAGCGAACCAGCTCTACGGCGTGGCGAATATGAGTCTGGTTCCGCTGCTGGGTGCCGATCTGCACGACCCGGCCGTAGCGCCGGGCGGTGTCGACCATCTCCTTGCCCTCATCGATGAACAGATGCATGGGCTTCTCGCAGTACACGTCCTTACCCGCGCTGCAGGCCATAACGGTGGGCAGAGCGTGCCAGTGGTCGGGGGTGGCAATGACCACGCCGTCGATGTCCGGGCGATCGATCACGTGGCGGAAGTCCTGGTAGACCTCCGCGCTGCCGCCGCCGGCGGCAACGATGTCGGCGCCGCGCTCGGCGCGCTCCAGATGGACATCACACACCGCAACGATTCGGCATCGGGGGTTGCGCGACAGGCCGTTGAGGTGGCCGGTGCCCATGCCGCCGAGGCCGATGTGGCCAAGTACCACGGGCTCGCCTTCTCCCGGGACCTGGGCTCTGGCGGCGGCCGCGGCCCATGCAGTGCCTACCGTGGCCGCCCCGGCGGCGACGCGCTGGAGGAAGTCGCGACGAGTGACCGTCCTGCGTTTCGGCAATTGGATCCCTCCTTGCGGGGATATGGCTCATTGTTCCGAGGTGGCGCCGAATAGCCCTGCGCACTTCCGCTTCGGGGGCCGGGGATGCATACTGCGGCTCCGGCTCGACCTGAGGGGGACCGAGTAATGCCGATCGACGACGCGAGCGAGGCCACGCCCCAGTGGCTGACCGAGAAGCTGCGGGCCAGCGGGGCTCTGCCCTCCGGACGGGTCACCGTCGTGCGGACGGCCACCGAGGACTCCACCTCCGCCACCATGGTCGGGCTGGGTCTGGAGTACACCGATGACGCGCCCCGCGGCGCGCCGCGACGCCTGCTCCTCAAGATCGCCAGGCCCGATCCCGATCAGCGCATCGTCGGAGACCAGGGCCGGCGCAATGAGGTGGACTTTCACACCCGCATCGCCGGCCGCATGGACGACGCGCCCGTGGTGCGATGCCATGATGCCGCCTACTCCCAATCCGACGGCGGATGCCATCTGCTCCTGGACGACCGATCCGGGAGCCATCACACCGCCCGATGGCTGGAGCCTCCGCCGCTTCCCCAGTGCCACGCGATCATAGACTCCCTCGCCGCCTTCCACACCTTCTGGTGGGATCACCCGGACCTGGCCGTGCTGGATGAGCTGCCCACCGAGTCGACAGTCTCGGAGTACATCGCCAGTGTCCGCGGTGCCTACACGGACTTCGCCGCCGAGCTTGCCGGCGATCTCCCCACGC
>WJIW01000051.1 GCA_014730065.1 Armatimonadia bacterium
CACGAGGGGCGCGAAACTGAGAACCAGTGTTCGAGACCGTCGGCGGCTCCTCCTGCGCCGGCGGGGCGGGAGAGGGCGAGGCAGCGTGGGTGGGATTATCGACAGCGTGGAGCCCGGCGGGATCGCCGAGGACATCGGCCTTCAGCCGGGTGACGAGATCGAGAGCATCGACGGCCAGCCGCTTCGGGACCTGATCGACTACCGCTTCGGGCTGGCCGCCGAGGAGATCAGCCTGCTGATCCGCAAGGCCGGCGGCGAGATGCTCGAGGTGGAGATCGAGAAGGACGTGGACGACGGCCTGGGCATTGAGTTCGAGTCCGCAGTGTTCGACGGCCTGCGGGAGTGCAACAACAACTGCATGTTCTGCTTCGTCAACCAGATGCCAGCCGGCGCCAGGGCCTCCACGCTGCTGTACGATGACGACTATAGGCTGTCCTTTCTGGACGGGAACTTCATCACCCTCACGAACCTCAGCGACGACGACGTGGAGCGGATCCTCGGGCTGCGGCTCTCGCCCCTGTACGTCTCCGTCCACTCCACCGATCCCGATGTGCGCGTCAAGCTGTTCCGCTCCCGGCACTCGGGCCGGGGGCTGGAGGTCCTCTGGCGGCTCGTCGAGGGCGGGATCGAGATCCACACTCAGGTCGTCATGGTCCCCGGTCTGAACGATGGCGATGTGCTGGAGCGCACCGTCCGCGATCTCGCCGATGGGCATCCCGGCATCGCTTCCCTCGGGACCGTCCCCGTGGGCCTCACCTCTCACCGGGAGAAGCAGCCCGAGATCGAGCCCGTGTCGCCCGAGTTGGCGCGGCAGACGATCGAGACAGTCCACGAGTGGCAACAGGGCTTCCTCAACCGCCTGGGCACCCGGTTCTGCTATGCCGCCGACGAGCTGTATCTCCACAGCGGGGTGCCCCTCCGGCCTATGGTCGAGTACGAGGACTTCCCCCAGCGCGAGAACGGCATCGGCATCTGCCGGCTGCTCGAGGAGGAGCTGAGGCTGGCCGTGGAGGAGGCGCGAGGCGATCTCGACGATGGTCCCCATTACACGGCCATCACCGGGCACAGTGCCGGACCCTTCCTGCGCGGCGTGTTAGACTCATGCGGGCTGGACGGTAGGATCGAGGTCATGCCCGTGGCGAACCGGCATCTGGGCGAGACGGTCACCGTTGCGGGGCTTCTGGCTGGTGAGGATGTCTGGTCGGTCATGGAAGAGCGCGGGGCCGGCCGGTACCTGGTGCCATCGGTCGCCCTGAACCGCGACGATCTGTTCATCGACGGGCTGGCCGTGGGCGAGCTGAGGGAGCGGGCTCGCCGGATCGGTGCCGAGGTGTATGTGGTGGAGGACGCACCCGACCTGGTGCGGCTCCTGGAAGCGAGCAAAGACGTCCATTGAAACCCATCGTGGCCCTGGTGGGCCGAACCAATGTAGGCAAGTCGACCCTGTTCAACCGCATGTGCCGGCGCAGGTACGCCATCATGGACGACGAGCCCGGCGTGACCCGGGACCGGCTGTACGCCGACGTGGAGGTCGAGGATCGGGTCGTGACCCTGATCGACACCGGCGGCCTGGCCGATGCTCCCGCCGAATGGCTCGCCGACGATGTGGCGGGTCAGGCCATCCAGGCCATGGGCGAGGCCGATGTGGTGCTGTTTATGGTCGACGGCCGGGAGGGTCTCCTGCCCACCGACCGAGAGGTGGCGAGTCTGGTCCGCAAGGCCGACAAGCCCACGGTCGTGGTGGTCAATAAGGTCGAGTCAAACAAGCCCGATCCCTACGAGTTCCTGGAGTTCGGCTTCGATGATGTGGTCGCCATCTCTGCCCGGGAGAACCTGAACCTGCCCCACCTCTACGAGGCGATCACTGACCTACTACCCGAGTCGTCGGAGGAGGAGCCCGATGAGGCTGCCGAGACGCCTGAGCATGATGTGTCGGTGGCCATCGTGGGACGCCCCAATGTGGGCAAATCCTCGCTGCTGAATGCCCTCTGCGGCCTGGAGCGGGCCCTGGTCAGCGATATCCCTGGAACCACCCGAGACGCCCTCGATACCCTGGTGGAAGTACCCGAGGGACGGCTCCTCCTGACCGACACCGCGGGGATGCGCAAGAAGGGCAATGTCAAGGAGGACATCGAATACTACAGCGTGGTCCGGGCCCTGCGGGCCGTGGACCGCTCGGACATGGTGCTTCTGGTGCTCGATGCCAATGAGGGGCTGGCCGAGCAGGATCAGCGCATCGCCGGCTATGCCCACGACCAAGGCAAGCTGATCATCCTGGCGGTGAACAAGTGGGACCTCATCGTGGACCCGCCACCCCTGCGGGAGCTTCCGTACGAGCTGGACGATCCACTGACCCCCGCCCAGCGGCGACGCCAGAATCGGCTCTACGAGAAGGACTTCGAGAGGCAGGTTCGGGAGCGGCTGGCATTCCTAGCGTACTCGCCCATCCTGTTCGTGTCGGCTCTGACGGGACTGGGCCTGAACAAGGTCTTCAGCCAGATCGCCGCGTCCTATGGCGAGTACTCGGCACGGGTGCCGACGGGGAAGCTGAACCGGCTGATCCTGGACGCTTCCATCGATCACCCGCCGCCCATGAAGCGTGGCCGGCGGATGAAGGTCTACTACGCCACTCAGGCGGAGACGTGTCCACCGACGATCGTGCTGTTCGTGAACGACCCGAACCTCCTGCACTTCGGGTACGAGCGCTACCTCCGGAACCGGGTCAGGGAGGCCTTCGGCCTGCATGGTACCCCCATCCGCTTCGTCGCCAGGGAGCGGAAGCGAAACGAGGAGCGAGATTAGCCACTAGGAGGCGTGGAGATGCCGGTTAGCTTCGGGAACTGGGTAGCAGCGTTGGTGGTCATCGCCGTCGCGTACGTCATTGGATCGATCCCCTTCGGGGTGATCGTGGGGACCATGCGCGGTGTGGACCTGACTCGCGTCGGTAGCGGGAACATCGGCGCTACGAACGCGTACCGGGGACTGGGCGCGGGTTGGGGCTTCCTCGTGTTCTTCCTGGACTTCGTCAAGGGCCTGGTGCCAGTACTAGTGGCCAAGGACTGGTTCTCGGGCCAGTCGGTGACCATCTGCCTCATCGCCACCGCGCTCATCGTGGGCCATGTATGGTCATGCTTCCTCGGGTTCAGGGGCGGCAAGGGTATCGCTACAGGTGGCGCGGCGGTGCTCGCTGTCAGTCCCCTCGCGGGCATCCTCACCATCGCCGTGTGGATCATCGTGCTGGTGCTCTACCGCTACGTGTCGGTCGCCTCGCTGGCGGCGACGGTGTCGGTGGGATTCTGGCTGGGTATGCAGCCCGATTACGGCGGCTTCTACGTGGTCTGGGCCTTCTTCTTGGTCCTGCTGACCCTGTATACCCATCGCGACAACCTGGCGCGACTGACCACCCGAACGGAGCCGAAGATCGGGCGGCCATGACGGGCATCGAGCCGAAGCGAGTCACCGTTCTGGGAGGCGGTAGCTGGGGCACCGCCCTGGGCGTGCTGCTGGCCCGGGGCGGGCACCGGGTCGTCGTCTGGGACCACGACCCCGCGGTCCGGGAGGACATCGCCAAGCGCGGCCTCAACGAGCGGTACCTGCCTGGTCTCGAGCTGCCGGAGCGCATGGGAGCCACCGAGGAGCTCGCCGACGCCCTGGATGGCGCAGAGGTCCTGGTGATGGCCACGCCAGCCGCGGGGGTGGAAGACGCCGCCGGCCGGGCCGCTCCGATGGTGCCCAAGGGGTGCCGTGTCGTGAGCGCTACCAAGGGCCTCTGTCCGCGTACGGGTCGTCGGATGTCTCAGGTCCTTCAGGAGACGCTGGGCGTCGGAACGGAGCGCATCGTCGCGCTTTCGGGCCCGAACCTGGCCCTGGAGATCGTGGCCGAGGTACCGACCGCCACGGTGGTCTCGGGCTCTTCGAGAGAGGCCACATTGGGCATCCTGAGACTGTTCTCGGCGCCGACTTTGCGGGTGTACAGCAACCCCGACACGGTGGGTGTGGAGCTGGGG
>WJIW01000490.1 GCA_014730065.1 Armatimonadia bacterium
CAACCGACTGGCCATCGTGCGGGAGAGCCTGGACGGATCGGTGGCCGACCGCTTGTACGGCACCACGCCCTCCAACCCCCTCGGTCACCTCACCCTGGCGGCCACGGCACAGCAAGCGACCCGGCTCGGTGATGTGTGCTTCCATCCCAGCGGCGACTCCGTAGTCGTGGCGGGGCAGCTAGTGGGCGCCGGCACCTTCGGCGGGGGCGTGTTCCTCGCCGACCTGGTGGGCGATGACGAGCCGACGCTCCTGTACCGCGACCCCGGCCCCGGGCTGCCCGTGTCGGTGGCCATCTCGCCCGATGGCGGCCGCCTGGCCATCGCCACCGCCCGGTTCTTCCCCGAGGAGCCCGCGGGCGTGAGCTTCGATGTGATCGTGGTTCCCGTCGGTGGCCCACTGGACCCGTCGGATGAGGAGGTCGTGCGCCTCACCACCGACCTACACACCCCCGACCCGCCGGGTGACGATCCCCCGCAGGATCCCGCGGCACAGCAAGATGGTGGCGATGGGGACGGGGAAGAGGAGACCGGGCCCACGGAGCCCCTCGCGGTGGTGGAGGCCGTGGGGTTCTCCCACGATGGCGCTACGGTCTACTTCGGGGCCTACCGCGAGGGTGACTGGCGCGTCTACGCCGCGGCGGCCGACGGATCGTCCCTGACCGAGCTGGAGGTCCTGCGCGGATACCGGTGGCCGGCGGCCGGGCCCGATGGCACGGAGATCGCCGTGGGGCGCAATGATCGCATGTACCTCCACCGACTGGGCACCGATGACATCGATCCCGTGGGGCCGCCGGCGAATGGCTTCGGCGCCGGCCTCGTATCCCGGGGTACCACGAAGATCAGTTGGCGCGGCCGGTGATCTCCGGCAGTCGTTGACATGGATCCGACCGAAGTGGTCTTCTTACGGCCATGGAAGCCGTGTACGCCGATCTGAACCTGATGGGCTACCGTGTCGCCCTGGCGCTGGTGGGCGTTCTCGCCATTTTCTGGGCGCCGCCCAGGCCTGCCCGAATGCCCAGGCTCCGGGCCGCCGGATGGGCTTGTGTGGTGTACGGCCTGACCCTTCTCATCGGCTTCCTGGAGTGGGACCGCACCCACGGCCGCAACGGACTGTTCGAGTATGGCGTACCCCTTATCGTGATGCTCCTGGGGGTGGCGAGCTTGGAGGAGACGGGCCGGTTCCGGCTCCGCCGCGCTCTGGCCGCAGCCCGGGCGCTTAACTGGCGCCACCTGGTGCAGCTCCTCCTGACCGGGTCCAGGACCGCGGGCTGGATCCTGCTGGTGCCGGCCTTCGCCGCCGCACTGCCGTGGTGGCTGGGACTACCTCCGATGCTGAGGGACTTCGGGCGCTTCATGCTCCTCTACATCTTGGCCGGGGTCTGCTTCACCATTTCCGATGTGGGCGGCGCGGCATTGAGGCGGCATATGGGATGGCGGGAGGTCGTGAACCGGCCCCTCGGCGCGGCCATCGTCGATCTCGTCCTGTTCGGGTCGCTGTGCCTGACCTTCGTCGCCCTGGATCCCGAGGATCCACCCGCGCGGCAGGCGGCCGTTGCGGGCCTCATCACCGGGCTAGCAGTGATCACTTGGTACGTGACCTACCGGTGGGCGCGAGTTCGCATGGGCCTACCGCCGATGGAAGTGCCGACGATCGGGTGGATCTGGCGGCGCATCGTGACCGGGTACCGTCGGCGCCGGTTCCGGCCCGACTTCCGGCTGCGGGAAGACGGGCCGTACCTCATCGTCGAGGGTCCGGTCCCCAATGTGCCCCCCGACTACCTTCGGGTGGAGGTGCTCCCCCGGCGGATCACGGTGACAGTCGCCGAGCCCCTGGACGCCTATTCGCCCTGGGGCGGCTGGACCGGGGTCGCCCCGCTGCCCCGGACGGTGGAGCCCGGTGCGGCGAAGGCCACTCTGGCCGAGGGCCACCTGACCATCGCCGTGCCCCGCAAGTACGGTGTCGACCTGTGGGACTGAGGGCGGCCCAGCCCTCAATCCCCGCTGCTAGACCCCTGCCGCCCGCAGGTACGCCATGCTCAGGCGGAGGTCGTCTATGGGGTCCTGTAGGTGCGTGTCCTGCTCCACGGCCACCGGCCCGTCGTAGCCACCCTCCTGGAGAGCCTGGACCACGGCGATGTTGTTCAGGTCGATGTTCCCGCCACCCAGGTATGTGAACCGGCCCCGCTGGGTCCATACTTCGTGCTCGCGCTCGTGCACCCAATCCTTGAAGTGCACCATTACGATGCGGTCGCAGTACCGGGTCGCGATGTCGACGGGATCGCCGCCCACCGCAGCCAGGTGCGCCGTGTCGAAGATCAGGCCCGCCTTGGGGCACTTCTCGAGGAAGCCGACCGTCTCGTCGTGGGTCTCGACGGGGGTGCCCATGTGATTGTGCACGGCGACGAGGATCCCGTGGCGATCGCAGGCCTCGGCCTGGTCGTTGACCTGGCGGCAGAAGGTATCGTGGTCCTGGCCCGAGACGGCGGACCACACATAGGCGCGCCCAAAGGCCGCCGTCCAGCGGATCGACAGCGTGGTCGACGGGGCGCGGACAGTGGCGAAGGTCATGCCCATCCGGTGGAAGGTGGCGGCGGCCTCCAAGGCTTCGCCCTCGGTGGCTGCCGTGAGCCGCTCCAGGCCTTGGTAGCCGATGTCCTGAATCGCCTCGAGCCGGTCCTCCAGATCGAAGAACCCGCCGTGGTATTGGTTCATGCCGAAGTCGGCGACGAGCACGTCCCAGGCCATGACCATGCCTCCCGTTCGTGGAGAGGCGGTGTTCGCGCCGCGCCGGGGCCGAACCTGCGCTGTCACCAGGTGACCTGGGAGTAGTCGTGGGTCTCGGGATCGGCATAGTGACGTCCCCAGGAAGCGCGCTCGCCCCGTAGATCGGTATGCAGGCTGGCACTCATGGGGCGGAGGGGATCCATGGGCCTGGCTGTCTCGTAGACACCGTTGCCACCCATGGCGACCCGGCCCGAGTCCTCCAGCTCCCGCACGACTCGAGCCACCCGGACGGCATCGGAGATGGAGATCCGGCCATCGCCATCCACGTCGTCCATCCAACCGTCGCGGTCATCGTCGACGATGTAGTCCATGGCCATCCCGAGCATATGGTAGCTCCGGGTCGCGCCGCCCACGTGCTCATTGTAGTGGGGCGACCGGTAGCCCGAGTAGCAGTGGATGGGCCGGCGGGCCAGGCCGCGCCGGATCAGCTCGGCGCTGATCGCCTCCAGTTTGTCGATGAGCGAATAGTAGATGGGCGCGTAATGGGGCCAGGCCTGCGCGCCTCCGGGCGGGTCGCGGGAGAGGAGCTGGTCCAGGACCAGATTCCCCGATACATGGGCCCAACGGGCGCCTCGCGGGACCTGAACCCAGAAGGCGGGCCGAGTGACATCGGGCGCGTATTCGCCGATGCGGTAGTCGCCAATCCGGCCCGAGCGCAGCTCCGCGGCCGGCAGGGGCACACAGACCCAGAGAGTAACGGATTGGGGCGCCTCCAGCTCGCGTCCAAACGACCGGCCCGAGGCGTGGCAGCGGTACCGGACCCGGCACGGCAGCGCCACCGCTACCGTACCGCCACTTACGGGGGCTCGCAGGCGGTACCGGCCGGGCCCGTCGCCGGCGGCAAGGGCCGAGGTCGGCGGCAGCGTCTCCAGTTGGATCGGTGCCCAGTCGCCCCCCGCCTCGGGCGGCTCCACGGCCACCAGGATCTCCGAGCCCGGGTCGACGATGACGGCGGCATCCCCGGCTACCGACAGGTGACGCACATCGCCCCCGCGGATCGACTGGACCCTGATGCCCAGGGGCGGCGTCTCGCCGGGGATGGTGCGGCCGAGGGGGCGCGACCCCGCCACAGATGAGAGGAGGACCACCAGCAGGCCCAGAGTCGACACTTTCCAGTGAATGCCGCGGGCATGACGTCCCATGCTTCTCGGGACACCCGTGCATCGTGCCGGTTGCGCCGGCTAGTTCTCGGTCCAGCCCAGCTCCCCGAGCACCTCGGCCCAGACGGCTCGGTCATCGTCGCTCCCGGAAGTGGGGCGGAATCCCAGGCTGAGGTAGAGCTTGATGGCGGGGAGGCGGTACCGCTGGGTATCCAGCATGGCGCGTCGGAGCCCTCGGCCGGCCATGTGGTGTAGCGTTGCGACGGTCACCAGTCGGCCCAGGCCCTTCCCACGATGACCCTCCTCGGCGCCGACCCAGTGGACCCGCCCCAGCTCGGTCTCGTCCGGGTCATCGAGCCAGGCGAAGGCCGTGGCGACCAGGCGACCGTCTCGGCGAGCGAAGAAGGTGCCTTCCGGCCGGAACTGGGGCCGCTCGACCGTCTGGGCGGCCCAACTACCGGGGTCGAAGGGCGCAATCTCGGGGAAGGCCCGGTCGAGGAGCCCCACCCATTCCTCGAACAGCTCGGGCCGGTACGTCAGCAGCTCATAGCCTTCGGGGATCACCGGGCCGGGCAGGTCGTTCAGGTGGGGGCGATCCATCCGGATGTCCTCGGGCTGGCCCATGGCGATCCCTCCGACCGGTGTTGTTCGGAGCTGCCGGCGTGTAACCTGCCGGGGCAGGACCCGGGGCGGGGTTCCGGGAATTCGGCAGGACTGGTAGATCGCTACCCGAGGGGGCATCCCATGAGGCAGTTCTCACCCGGCGAGAGCATGGATCCCGAGTGGACCCATAGCCAGGCGACCGAAGCGCTGGACGCCGGCTACAGCATGCACGGCCGGCAGACCCTGAGCGATGGCGAGGTCGATGATACCCTCGATGATGAGATCGCGGCCTGGGCCGAGTGGACCCATTTCGTTGACACCCACGAGCACCTGCCCGAGGAATCCACTCGCCTTGAGTGGCAGCAGAGCCACCTCACGCCATGCGACGATTTCGGCCTGCTGTTCAGCCACTACATCGACAGCGACCTTCGCTCGGCGGGCATGCCCGCCGAGGACATGCAGCGGCTGGTCAGCCCCGACGTGTCGGCCGGGGACAAGTGGGCGGCCCTGGAGCCGTACTGGGCAGCGGTCAAGTTCGGCGGATACGGGCAGGCCGTGCGCATCGCCGCGAAGCGTCTGTACGGGGTGGACGACATCAGTGGCGAGACGGTGGATGACATCGACCAGGCCTACCATGACCTGATCTCGCCCGGGTTCTACGAGCACGTCCTCCGGCAGGTGGCGGGTATCGACTCCTGCCAAGTGGACTCCCTCGATGCCGTGGTCTTCCGGGAGAGCCAGCGGCCGCTACTACTCATGCAGGACATCTCCATCCTCGATCTCCATATGGGCCCCGACTGGCGGCGTCCCGCCGGCCCGACGGGGATCGAGGTGCGCGACCTGGCCGATTACCATCGAGTCGTGGACTGGTGGTTCGAGAAGTACGGTCCCTACGCCGTGGCCGTGAAGTCTCAGGCGGCGTACAGCCGGCGCATCGACTACGAGGATGTGCCCGCCGAGCGCGTGGAAGCGGCCTTCCGAAAGCAGCTCGATGGCGACCGCGTGGAATGGCCCGAGGCCAAGGCGATCCAGGATCACCTGTTCTGGTACTGCGTGCGCCGGGCGACGGAGCACGATCTGCCCGTGAAGCTCCATACCGGCTACTACGCGGGCCACGATTCCATGCCCATCGACCGGCTGGCGACCAATCCCGGCGACGCCTGCGGCCTGCTGCGGCACGCGCCGGAGACCACCTTCGTGTTCATGCACATCTGCTACCCCTTCCAGGACCAGATGATCGCCATCGCCAAGCAGTGGCACAACGCGGTAATCGATATGTGCTGGGCGTGGATCATCAACCCCAAGGCGTCGGCCGACTTCCTGCGCAGCTACATCATGGCCGCGCCCACGAACAAGATCCTGACCTTCGGCGGCGACTACATCCCCGTCGAGGTGGTGGTGGGCCATGCGTCCCTCGCACGCCACGGCATCGCCCGCGCCGTCACGGATCTGCTACACCAGGGCTGGCTCAGTCGCCGGGACGCTCTGGAGCTGATCGACCCACTCATGCATGGCAACGCCGAGCGACTGTTCCGTCTTCAGGAGAAGCGCGCGGCGGCGCGGTCCGTGCCGTGGGACCACCTTATCGAAGGATGACTTGATGCTGATAACGCTCCTTCCCCTGCTCGCCCTCGGTCAACCCGCACTCGACCCGGAGGAGGCACCCGACATCGTCGTCTACGACATGACCCACCTGCTTGAGCTGGACCTGGCCGATCCGGTCCAGCGACGCGAGTTCTGGGATACTACCCATCTGGTCGTCTCGCTCCAGGGGATCGTCAACCGGGATGCGCCCCGACTCTACATCCGCTACGTCATGCCGCCCGATGAGTTCTGGTGGGACGTGATGGTCGAGCCCGGCGGATGGCTCGATGGACGCTCGATCCACGAGGCGGCCACCCTGGACGACCTGCTGCAGCGGTTCCAGGGCGATTACGCGGGCGCGGTGGTATGGGATGAGCGCGTGCCGGCCACGAGCAACGTAGCCTCGAGTATCGCTGGCGCGGACGGTCTGCTATGCCTCCGGCATGACCCCTCCCCCACCTCCGTCTACGGCCGGCTGACCTCCGGACCCGGCGCCCTCGCCGTAAAGGTCGATCTGCGAGCGGAGGATGGGTCGCCGCTGTTCACGGGGTCGGGGACCATCCCCGGGACTGATCAGCCGTCGTCGGGCAGCGCTAAGTGTGACGCCTACCTGTGGCTGGTGGAGCACTACTTGGTGCCGGGCCGTCTCACGCCCACCACCATGGGCTACTACCTGGACGGCCACTGGCTGGAGTCGTGGATGGCTGGCTCGCCGGTCAACCACACGCTGACGAACCAGGACTACGTCATCGCCAACGGGGGCCTGGTGTTCGACCTGGGAGTGTGGGATAGCGAGGCGCCGGTGGATGATCCGACTCAGCCGCCGGGCACCGACGCGGACACCCTCCGGGCGATCCTGCGAGCCGCCTACGAAGCCGTCGATGGCCAAGAGATGATCCACGTCTCCGGCTTCGTGCCCTGGGCGTACAAGTACACCGATTTCCGGTCCGGAGAATGGTTCGCCGGGGGCAAGTACTCGGGCGTTCCGACGGAGTGGAGGTACGCCGAGATCCTCTCCTGCTTCAACGCGTACATGGACGCCGACGCCCTGGGGCTGGGCGCCATGGCCAATGCGTCCTTCTTCCAGCACTACCCCCTCGAGTATCGGTACGCCCAGAACCCGAAACCGACTCGGGAGAGCCTCGCCGACAGCGGCATTCTGGATGCCGATGGCCGCATCGTCCCTCGCCACTACTATGCTCATTATGTGGGCGACTACGACGCCGCCGCGTGGCTGTACCAGCGACTGCCGGCGATGTGGACCGATCCGCGCCGAGGCGAGACTCCGCTGTCGTGGGCATTCAACCCCAACCTCTGCCTGCGCTTCCCCCTGGGCATGGCCTGGGCGAGGGAGGGGATGACCGACCGTGACTTCTTCGTTGCGGGCGATTCGGGCGCGGGCTACCTCAACCCCGGCCTACTGACCCCTCCCCGCTGGCATTCGGACCTGCCCTCGGGGATGGCCACCTGGGAGGGGCACTGCCAGAGGCTCTACGACCAGTGGGACATAACGCTCACGGGCTTCGTCATCGACGGGTTCGGGCCGCCCCTGGCAGAGGAGGGCTGGGACGCTTACGCCCGGTTCTCGCCGGACGGGATCGTCCCGCAGAAGGTCGATCTCCAGGGCATCCATGGCGACATGCCCTTCATCCGCATGGGCACCGACCTGTACGGTAGCCCCGAGGAGGCCGCTCAGAACATCGTACGCCGGTTCCGACGCCCCCTGCCCGACTTCCACGTGAACCGGTCTATCCTCCAGACGCCAAGCTGGTACGCCCAGGTGGATGAGCTAGTGGCGGCCATGACCGGAGGCCAGGCGATGGCCGTAGACCTGTACACGCTGCTATGGCTGGTCCGCGAGGTGGAGTCGAATCCCGATGTGTACGGCAGCGAGGCTTCGCCCTATGCTGGCGCCGAGGAGGTACGGGCCACGCCCATGGAGGCGGACGGGGTGTATGCCGTCTGGGAGAATGACGGCCAGTACCGGGTCCAGCGGGACGACACACCCCCTTACTGGCTCTCCTGGAACTACGCGCCCACCCGCTTCCTGTACTTCGACGTGGACGATGGCTTCGCGGATTCACTGGACGGGGCCGCCCTGGTCTCGGTGCTATGTGCTGCCGACCCAGGCGTGACCATTGGGCTGCATTACGACTCGATGGATGACTCCGCCACATTGGAAGGCGCGTACACCAACCATCCTATAACCTGGGACTCGGACGGTAGCGGCGAGTGGGTGACCATCGAGTTCCCGCTTCCTGATCCCCGCTTCGACGGGCGCCAGAACGCCGGAGCGGATCTGCGGCTGGAGGTGACGGGGCCCGAGGTGCGCGTGGCCGGCATTCGGATCGTGCGTGTGCAGGGTTAGCCATAAAAACCCTCACACATTCGAACAGATGAGGTATCCAAGTGGTTACAGGTTGGGGCGGCCATGATGCCGCACGACCTTGAACCACTCAGGGATGGCTTAACATGTCGGTCACGAAGTTGCGGACGCGGAGTGCGAGCGAAGAGGCGGTCAAGGGCCGTGGAAGCGGTCCCCTGCCCGACACGCCGGCGGCGGTGTGGGTGGAGCGCGGGGCCATGGCCGTTCTCACCCTGGCGGGCCGGCCCGATTCAGCCTACCTGGAGCCCCCCCGCGTGGAGACGGTCCTCCCCGACGGCCGTGTGCTGACGGCTTCGGCGGCGACGCTATCCATCAACTTCCGGTTGCGCGATGGCGGGTGGGAGGCCGTGTCGCTGGAGGGCCTCCGGGTGCGCTCGGTGTGCCTCGACGGCGAATCGCTATTCTCCGCGCCTTCGGTACAGGACCAGGTCTGTGCCGAGGTCCGCACCGCCTGAGCGCCGGGCACTCCTATCCCCCCGGGTCGAGCACCGACCGCACCAGTCTCAGCAGCTCCGACGGCCGGAAGGGCTTCTGGAGGAAGTGTTGGATGTCCTCGCCGGTGAAGCGCGACACCGACGAGCGCTTGTCGTAGCCGCTGGAGAAGATCACGGGCACGCTCGGTGATTGCTCGCGGATGATCCGGAAGGCCTCCCGGCCATCCAGGCGCGGCATCATGATGTCCAGGATGACCAGAGCGATCTCGTCGCCGCGCGCCTCGAAGAGCTCGACGGCCTCTTGCCCATCTTGGGCCAGGACCACGTCGTACCCAGCCTGGGAGAGGTACTCTCCCACGACCTCGCGGACGGGATCGTCATCATCGGCGACGAGTATGGTGCCCGACGCCTCGGTTACCGCATCGTCGGCTTCCGACCGAGCCTGCTCCTCGGCTCTGGGCCCCGCCACGGGCAGCATGAGCTTCAGCGTGGTGCCTTCGCCGGGCTCGGTGTCCATGGCGATGGCGCCGCGGTGGCTGCGCGCCGTTCCCAGCACCGTCGCGAGGCCGAGGCCGCGGCCTACCGTCTTGGTGCTGTAGAAGGGATCGAAGGCGCGCGCGGCCTCCTCCTCGCTCATCCCGGCGCCGTCGTCCGTCACCCGAAGGCACGCGAACCGGCCGGAGATGCTCTCGGCGATGGGGTACACGGGCGTCACTTCTCCGCCCACTAGATCGATGGGGTGGCATCCCACCCGTATGTGTCCCCGGTCCGGAACGGCCTCGGCGGCATTGGCGACCATGTTGATCAGCGCCTGTCGCACCTGGCTCGGATTGCACTGCAACACCAGGGAGCTGGCCGGGATGTCCATGATGATCTCACACTGATCCGGCACCAGCGCCCGCAGAACGGGCTCGGATTCGCGCACGATGTCCGTCAGGTCCACATTCTGGAGGACTTGGCCGGGGTGACCGGCGTAGGCGACCAGCTCCTTGGTAAGGCGCGCGGCCTGCAGAGCGACAGACTCGATCTGCCGTATGCGTGCCCGGGCCGAATCATCGGGGTCCAGTTCGCCCAGGGCGAGGTCGGCGTGCCCGAGTATCCCCATGAGCATGTTGTTGAAGTCGTGGGCGATGCCGCCGGCGAAGAGGGCGAGGCTCTCGACCTTCTGGGCTTGGCGCAGCATGGCCTCGAGCCGGTTCCGGCGTGCCTCGGTCTGGCGCCTGAGGGTGATGTCTCGAAGGGCGGCCAGGAAGCAGGACTCGCCTTGCCACTCCACCTCCACCACTCGCATCTCGGCGACCACGGCGGTGTCGCCGGGCAGGAGTAGGTCGATCTCAGTGGTCTCCCCCACCACCAAGGGGAAGCCGAACTCCGTGCCGACGACCTCGCCAGCGGTGCGGCAAAGCAGATCGGCGGCGGCGGGGTTTATGAAGCGGACCTGGCCCTCCCGGCTGAGGACCAGGATGGCGTCGGCGCTGCTTCGGACGATGCTGCGGAAGCGATCATTCCAGAGGCGCAGCCGGTGGATGGAGCGGTATCTCTCGAGGAACCCCGGCAGGGTCCCCAAGACCAGCTCGGGCCCCTCGCCGGCCTTCAGGACGATATCGTCGGCGCCGGCCTGGGCGATCTCAGCGGCGGCTTCGAGGTCCCCCAGCTCGGTGAGGGCCACCACGAAAGCCAGGGGCGCCTTCGCCCTCATGCTCTGCACGCTCTCGGCTAGGCTCTCACGCCCATCGGATGATGCGACGAACAGCATGTCCATCTCGCCCAGGGGCAGGTCCCCGGGCACCGAGCCCTCATCGTCCACCACGACGAGGTCATAGGTGCCGGGCTCCGTGAGTCGGTCGGTGAGGTCGACCACCCAATCAACCCCGCCCGTGATCACCAGTGCGTTCATTGCTGTCGCACTCCATCTCCTCGGGCCGGACCAAGCCCGTCACTCTTCGAAGAGGGAATCCAAACGGTTGAGCTCATCCTCGGTGATGTGCGTCGGATGTCCCGAGAGTATCCCCGTCACGTGCCGGAAGGGCTTGCCGATATGCATGCCCTCGGCGTCGATCTCGAACTCGCGGATGTCCTTGTCGTGGAGGGATCCGCGCATCTTCAGTACCGTCACGCCTCGGCGAGTCTCGCCCCACATCTCCACATACCGGAGGAGGATGATGCAGTCCGTGATGGTGGAGATATGGGCCTCGGTTACCGAGGTGCCGCCCATGAGGGACGGGGTGCTGGCAGTGAACAGGCCGGCGACCTCCAGATGCTTGATGAGGGACGTGAGTCCGATGACGAACTCACGGAAGCCCTTGACGCCCGCGATGCGCTCCAGGGCCGACAGACTGTCCACCACGACTCTGTCGGGCTTGAAGGCCTCCAGCTCGTCCTTCATCATCACCAGATGATCCTCGAGACCCGCTCCCTCGGGATAGGTACAGACGACTTTGAGCTTCCCTTCCCGCTGCATTCTCTCGAAGTCCACGCCCCAGCCCGTGGCGTTACGAACGAGCTGATCCAGGCTCTCCTCGAAGGCGAAGAGCAGTGTCTTCTCGCCCTGGTCGAAGCCGCCGCGGACGAACTCGCAGGTGATGAGGGTCTTCCCCGTTCCGGTGGCCCCCGAGACCAGGATGACCGAGTCCCTGAAGAAGCCGCCGCCGCACATCTCGTCCAGCACCTGGTTGCCGGAGGTGATGCGGATGTTGGACGACTTCTGGCGCAGCTCCATGGCCGAAAGGGGGATGATGACCAGGCCGCGTCCGGGCACGATGGTGAAGGGGTACTCGCCCTTCTGGTGGGTGGCGCCGCGGAACTTGAGGACCTCCATGGTCCGGCGGCGCTGCTCCTCGACGGCGGTGTTCCGCAGTATGACCACGTTGTCGGCCACGAACTCCTCCACGCCATAGCGCGCCACACCGCCGTACTCGGTGGTGCGCTCGGAGGTCATGATAGTGGTCACGTCCATACCGCGTAGGGCCTGGGCGATCCGCAGAAGCTCGCCGCGCACGGGCGTATGATCGGTGTACCGGGACATTATGGCGCCGATAGAGTCCATGGCCACGTTCTTGGCCCCGACCTGCTCGACGGCGTGCTCGACCCGGGCGATGAGGGCGCCGAAGTCGTATCGGCCAACGACCACCGTGTCCTGGTCGGCGCCGGGGGACGCATCAACGAAGGCCCACTTGCCCTGGCGCTCCCACTCGGCGATGTCCCAGCCGAAGCCAGCCATGTTGCGCCGCAAGTCCTCGACGGACTCCTCGAAGGTCACGAAGACCCCGGCGGTGCCGCTGTTGATGATGCCCTGGGCGAGGAACTGGCAGGCCAACACGGTCTTGGCGCTTCCGGCGGTTCCCGACACCAGCGTGGTCCGGCCCTTGGGCAGGCCTCCCATGGTGATGGTATCGAATCCGGGTATTCCCGTGGCGACCTTCTCAAGGGCTGCCAAAGCTGCCTTTGCATCACTCATAAGCCGTTCTCCTGCTCGTTGGTCTTGACCGTAGGGCTCTGATGCAGACGGGGATCGATGCCCAGAGCGCCGAGGAGCTCCTGCTGGTCGGACAGATCTCCGACGATGCGGCGCACGGGGGGTGGTGATGTCTTCACGAGCGTCGGTGTTGCCAGCACCCTATCGGTCTCGGCGCGGTCGGGATGGTCGAGTACGTCGATAACGGAGACCTCCACGTCGTCGCCCAGCACATTCTGGCAGACCTCCCGCAGGTTCCCGATCGCCCGGGTCGAGCGCGCGGTAGGACCGCAGACGTAGAGCGTCAACCTGATCCGTGCCATCCTAGGTGCCCTCCCCATCGGGTTCTTGCTCCGTATGGACGCGCTGCACGCCCCAGCTCTGAAGGCTCCGAGTCCGGTAGTGGGACGCTAAGTAGCCCATCAACTTTAGCACAGTGAGCCGTCCCTCATTCATGTAGGTTCGCGTTACCCCGGTACTGGCTTCCTCGGTTCTCCGCTCCAGTACCCGGCGGTGGATCCTGACCACGTCTTTGGGGCCCGCGCCGTACTCGCCCAAGTCGTCCGCCAGCCGCTCCAGAGCTCCGTCGACGTCGTAGTCCACTTTGTATCCGGACATCTCGACGGCTCGGTCGAGGATCTCGGCGTAGTCGTCCTCGGCGTGATCCACCATCTCCGGGGCCTCGGACTGCAGCTCGCGGAGCCCGAAGCTGTCCGCGGTGGCCTGGCTCCGGCGAGGCCCGCCCATGGCCGCCAGGTCAGCCAGCTCCTGGGCTAGGGTCTTGCTGCGCTCCTCGGCGAGCTGAAGCTCAGCGGTGCGGGCCACCATGGTCTGGCTAAGCTGCTCGTTAAGCTCCTCCACCCGGCGCCTGGAGATCAGGTTCTCGGCCGCCAGGGCCAGCTTCACGGCGATCCGCCGCAGCAGCGCCAGCTCATGCTCGCCATAGGGCTCCTCTCGTCCCCCGGCCCATAGGAACACTTGGCCCGGTAACTCGCCGACGTCCAGGGCGGTACCCACGGCACGGGGCTCTTGGAGCGTGTCGGCAGCGGGCCCCAGCGCCGATCGGGTATCGTCCGTGCCCTCGGCAGCCCGTGCCTCACCTCCGCGGCAGAGCCAGTCGACGATCTCCCGCGGCGGCCCCTCGGAAGCGTCGGCGGCGTCGGCGGACACGTGCCTCCGAGCGGAGCGATCCCACAGGAAACCCGAAGCCAGAGGGCTGTCCAGAATGTGCCTGGCGCTGGCGGCCGCTAGGGAGAGAGCCTCGGGCAGGTCGCGCGCGATGAGCATGGCTTCGGCCAGCTCGGCCAGGGCGGCATTATCGGCGGCCGCCTTGGCCACCCGGGGGTTCGCCAGCCGGGAGTGGACCAGACGGTAGACGACCGCCGCCACGCCTCGTCCCTCTTCGGGCAGGTCGACCGGATACCGGACCACGACCCAGTGCTGGAGATCGGATCCCTCGCCCACCGTACTCGATCCTCGGACGACCCCGCCCTGGGCCAGAGCCCGTCGGTCGCTCCGGGTCAAGCCGCTCTGCATGCACTCGGAGATGGGGGGAACCTGGGTGTCAAAGCTCGGTGGGATCCGCTCGAAGAGGAGGGCGCCTTCCGCCGACTTCAGAAAGGCTGCCGCGGGCATCCCCTCGAGGATGGCGCGGGCATGCAGGGCACGGGTGTCCACGCCAGAGGCCAGGGACTTCCGACTCACCGTGCGCACCCCGGCGCTGATCCCCACGAGGATGAAGGCGTGCGCAGTCACGGAGAGAATCACGGGGACCGCGCGGAGCCCGGTGGTGGGAGTGAGGTCGGGGACTGCGTACACGGCGGCGGCGACGGCGGCGAAAAGAAAGGCCACGCCGGGCAAGGGGGTTCCCAGGGAGGGACCCCGGAGCATCCACCCCGCGCCCCCCGCGATGAGTAGGATGGCCGCGAGGATGAGCTCGACCACAACCGATTGGCCGTGGCCGGAGCTCGCTTCGCCAACCACGATGGCAGCCGCCGCCAAGGCGATGGCTCCGAGGACGATCCCCCGGTGGCCAGCGGGACGCCCCATGACGGCGAGGGCGACGACGGCCCCCACGCCCTCCACGAGCTTCGCGCTCGCCAGCCACGCCGACGGCTCCTGTCGCTCGGCGAAGCAGTGGAGAAAGCCCCAGGCGCAGGTCACGGCAACGCTGCCGTAGATCGCTGATAGCCACAGGAAGACGCGGTCCCGCAGACGGTTGCGGCTCGCCCAGCCCACCAGGGCTATGGCCAGGGCCAGACCGACGCCCAGCAGTAGCGCCACCTGCATCATCGTGCCGCCCGCCGACCCTGGCAGGGGTATGCCGGCCGCGA
>WJIW01000491.1 GCA_014730065.1 Armatimonadia bacterium
GCCTTCTTCTGTACCGGCCGCCGCAGCCGCTTCCTCGCCGGGGGCCGCCTCCTCCGCGGGCGGGGCATCGGGCTCGCCCCGCTCCTCGGGCGCGGCCTCGTCCTCAGGGGAATCCTGGGCGGCCTCCACCGTCTCCTCCACGCCGGGCATGGTGTGGACCCACGCTTCGATCTTCTCGGCCGTGTCGCCCACGGTGTCGGCCAGGCTCTGGATCTGGGTGATGAGCAGAGGTACCAGCACGAGCACAGCCACGGCCAAGAGCAGGAACCCGAGCATGAACACGAAGGCCACGGCCCGGCTTCGCGACCAGCCCTTCCGCTCGAGCCGGTCCAGGGCCGGGTCGAGGATATAACCCGCCAGGATCCCGATGATGAAGGGCCCTAGGATCGACCGCACCTGGTAGATGAGCCAGGCCGTAACGGCTACCAGGGCGATGTAGTGCCAGTAGCGGCGAACGAGGTCCACCAGGTCGATGGGCGAGCGGCGATCCTGGGTCTCGGGCTCGGCACTCAAGGCTAGGCCCCCCTTCCGCCGGGCTCGTCCTCGTCCAAGGACGCATGGATGATACCGATGGCGCGCCGGTACAGCCGTGAAACATGCATCTGGGAGATGCCCAGGCGCCCGGCGATCTCGGTCTGGCTCAGGCCCTCCAGGTGTCGCCAACGCACGATCTGGCGTAACCGATGAGGCAGGCCGTCGAGGATCGTCTCGGCCTCGGCCAGGTCTCGGAAATCGGCGACGGCATCGGCGTCGGTGGCGATGAAATCGCCGATGGCCGCGCCCTCGTCATCATCGCTGGTGGTCTCATCCAGGGACAGCAGCTCGTAGGCCTGTTGGCCCAGCTCCAAGGCCTCCAGGGTCGCCTCGGGGGTGTGCCCGATGGTGCCGGCGATCTCGTCCACCGTGGGGGATCTGCCCAGCTTCTGGGTCAGGGCATCGGCGGCTCGGCGGGCGGCCAGGTTGATCTCCTGAAGGCTCCGGGGTACGTGGATCCCCCAACCCCGATCACGGAAGTGCTTCTTAAGCTCGCCGACGACCGTCTGTGTGGCGAAGGTGGCGAACCGGAATCCTCGATCGGGATCGAACCGCTGGAGGGCGCGAAGGAGGCCCAGCCGGGCCACTTGCTCCAGGTCCTCGGCGGGCTCACCCCGGTCGGAGAACCGCCGGGCGAGGGACAGGGCCAGGCGCTCGTACAGGTGGACCAGCTCCGCCTGAGCGGCCCGGCTATCCTCCGGGCTGTCGGCGGACTGAGCCTGGGCGAAGAGAACCCGCTCCAGCTCCTTCCGCGTGCCCGAGCGGAGGGCGGATCCCAGATCACCGGCCTCCTCTGCCGGGAGTGACTCGGCGACAGACCGCAGCACCAGGGCGCACAGAGCCAGCAGCCGGGGCCGACGCGTATGCTCCGGCAGCATACGCTTGAGACCACCCTCGACAACGTGGCGATGGCGGGTCATCAGCTCCCGGAGGGCGTCATCCCGCGCCTCGGGGCACTCGTCCTCCCGTAGGGTCTTGAGGAGCTGGTATTCCTCGGGCGGCATGGTCATGGGCTGAGCAAGTCTCCCACCCTAGCCCGCGGCCCCGCCGGGCATACGCTTCCGCAGGACGATGCGCTGGGCATCGGGGCCGTCCTCGATGGCCAGCTCGTCGACCAGGGCTTCCGCGAGGGCGAGCCCATAGTCGGCCTCCTCGTTGGCCTCGCCCGTGCCGGGCCGGTCGCCCCACACCTCCACCATCAGCATCCCGCCCAGCTCCGAGACCCGTGCGTGGATCCGGTCCTGGGCGAGCCCCAGGGCCAGCCGGTTGGCGCAGGCCTCCTGGACGGCGAGCTTCAGGTCCTCCATGTCGTCCATGGTGAACCCTCGATCGGCGGCGAGGGACGAGACCATCAGCCGCGCGGCCCGGAGCAGCTTGGGGTCGGCGGCCAGGGAGATCTGAGCCAGGGAGGCATCGCTCATGTCGCACCCCCGGCCGCAGCCTGGACGGCGGACGCCTCATCATCGGTGAGGGTGAGGAAGCTGTCGAGCTTGAGCACCTCGATGCTGTGCCGCTGGCTCCGGGACGGGATGGCGATAGCCACATCGCCTCCGGCCTCCCGTGCCGCTCGCGTGGCGGCCACCAGCACGCCGATGCCCCGGCTGTCGAGAAACTCCAGGGACACCAGAGAGACGGCGATGCGCGCCCCGGCTTCGGCCAAGGGCACGAGAGCTTCCTTGAGCTGCGGGGCCGTCGCCACGTCCAGCTCGCCGGTCAGGTCCAGGACGCTGACGGTCCCGGCCTGGCGCACGTCGATGGACAGCCGGTTCACGGGGTCACCTCTCCCTCATCTTCCTCCGCTGGCTCATCGGTGTCTGTGCTCGGAGCTGGCTTGGGCCGCGTCTCCTCGGGGTTCGGGGGTGGAGGGGGTCCCGGCGCTGGCTTGCCCTCGGGCGCCGGTGATCCCGGCGGCGGGGGCGGGGGCGGCTTGGGGCCCGGTTTGGGTGACGGCGGGGTCTCGGGCGGTGACCCAATCCGGCCGTCCTCGATGGCCGTCCGGAGGGACCGGCTTGTCGCACAGACCTCGGTCGATAGCTCGTGAAGACGGTCGCGTAGGTCATCGATGCCCCGAAGGAAGCGTCCCAAAGCCAGGGTCAGGTACAGCATGAACAGGAAGGCACAGACGACCAGGGTCCAGAGGGCGACCGCGAAGGGATCCACGGCCTGGAGAGCGGCTGGCAAGGGCAAACGCCTCCTCGGGCGGGCTGATGGTTGGTTTGTTATCCGCGGGAGGCCCCGGAACCTTCCCGGCGGCTCCTCGCCTACCTCACCAGCACGGTGGCCACAGGGTCGGGATGCAGCTCGACAACGACCTCCCCCTCGGCGACGCTCGACCGTACCACGTCACCCGAGCCCAGGGGCGCGGCTTCGGCAAAGCTCTCGCCTTCCCCACCCGCAACGCGTATCTCCGTCGCCACAGGATCCTCGTCTGGGCGGATGTCGATCAGGCAAGCGACGAGCCCCTCGTCCACTCGGCGCAGGATGGGCAGGTGTCGATCCGGGTCATGGCCCGAGACCGTGGGCGGACCGGCCAGTCCCTCGGCCACCCATTCCAGGACGGGCCCCGACTCCGCGAGCGGGCTCCCGTCGAGAGCGCACCACGAGACCCCGCCACGCCCCAGCCGACGCCGGGTAAGCAGCGGATGCCGTGAGCCCAGTGGGCTGGTGAAGCTGGCCAACACATCAGCCGGCCACGCGCTGGCTGCGAAGGCTGGGCCGGTAGCCATGAGGTCATGGCCATCATCCAGATGGGCTTCGATCTCGTACATAGGCTCCACCATGGGCGATAGCACCTCGCCTTCGGGAGACAGTACCTGTATCTCCTCGATGTCAGCCACGTCTCTCGGCTGGCCCCGGTAGCTCTCCCTTAGCACCAGAACCCGCACCGCCTCGGCCCGGCGGGGCGGCTCCAGGGCGCAGTCGATGTTCGGTGCCTCGTTATCGCGGTAGGTGCCCACGGTCACCCATTCGTCGCCTTGCCGCACCAGGATATCAACGTCTTGCAGCAGGAAGGGCCCTCTGCGCCCCGTCACTCGGATCGTGCCCACCAGGCCCGGGTCCGGCAGCTCGATCTCGACCCAGTGCGGCATGGGCGTGTCGGTCGATGCCCAGCTCGCACTGGTGCCATCGACTACGTTCGCGGGCACGTAGTCGAGCCCGAAGGCCGAATCGGCCGCGACTCGCGAGCCCGTGCCTGCCCTGTAGTCGATGCGCCGCGGGTCCAGCTCCCCGGTTAGCGGGCGGATTGCGGAAGCAGCCCTAGGCTGCCCCAAAGCGTTGTAATGCCCGCCCCGTCCGATGAATAGCAGCTCGCCTCCCCGCCGCGCGTAGCGCCGGAGCCGGCTCAGGTGCTCGTCGCCCAGGGGCGCCACGTCGGGCACGATGATGGCGTCGAACTCGGATAGGTCACGCGGCCATCGAGCCACCTCATCCAGCGCGTAGAGCTGCTCCACGCCATAGCCCAGGGATCCGAGGCCGCGGTAGAGGTCCAGGGCCGCGCGGCCCGGGACTCCCCCCTGGTAACTCGGCGCCGGTGCGCCGACGACGATGCCGATGTCACGCCAAGGCTCACTTCGAGCCAGAATCTCCTGCCTGTCTCGGAGCCAGCCGCCGAGCCGCTCGACGATCTCCATCTCGCCGGCGTAGGTACCGTCATGCTGGGGGCTGATGGCGATGTAGGTGTTCGCCCCCTGGCACCATGCGGCAGCGCATTCGACCAGAGCTTGCCGAGCGCGGTCCGGCCGCAGCGGCGGAGGCGGGGTGAACCAGGTGGAGCTCACCAGGTTGCCCGTCTCCATGGGGCGGATGAGGTAGCTCGCACCCGCCGCTTGCTCGTACGTGGCCTCTAGCCGGTGACCCTCCGAGCTGAGGTAGTCCATGCGCTGGAGCATTTGCTGCGCGAAGTCGACTCGTCCCAGGCTTGCCTGAGCCGATCCGTTGTAGGTGAACCGGAGCCCCGGCTCCAGCTCCGATGCGATAACGTGCAGCTCATCGGCGTAGTCGACCAGGGTCCGGTGGACGAAGGTCGCGCCTTGGGCGGGTGTCGCCTCGTCCGCGGCCACGCCGCTCCATGCCTCGAAGGCCCGCACGCTGTACTCATCGGTGGCTGGCCAGACCCCCCGGTAGACATCCAGCCATAGGCCCGCGATGGGACCATAGTCGCCGAGAATCTCCCGGAGCTGATCTTGCGTCTTTCGTCGGGCCGGGGAGTGGAGACTCATGAGGCGGGCGGGCCACACCTCGGAGAAGGAGATGGGCTCACCGAACTCGCCCCGAACCGCCCAGTGGGCGAACTCCGGGTTGCTATCGTACGCGGCATTCCAGTAGATGACTAGCGGCATGCCGTGGTCTCGACACGCCTGGGAGACCTCGGCCAGAAAATCGCGCCGGGTGTGGTAATCGGTCGTGTCGGTGTGATGGAAGACCAGGCCATCGATCCACTTGTCGTAGAAGACCAGGTACGAGGCCCCGGCGTCCCGGAAGCCCTCAACCCAGTCGTCGGCATCGAACTCCGAGCCGAGCCCCTCGCGCCACTCGTCGATGGTGCCGGGAGCCTGCGGGTCCTTGATGAACCCCGTCATGATCCCCATCCGAGGCGCGTCGAGCCACTCGTCGTCGGATGGCTGCTGAGCGGACGCAGGGTGCACGGACACGGCAAGCAGGGCGAGTAGTGCAGCCGCTGGGCCGAAACGCAAAGAAACCGCCTCCTGGCCATCCCCCAGCCCATTACGGCGCGGCGTCGCCTGTGGCCTTCTCAGGCGGCTGGTTCATGGAACGTGCCGGGTCGCGTGATGGGAGGGGATCATCCCCGGGTCGTGCTCCCCTCCCTGGCCCTCCCCTCGCTTCGCTGCGCTCCGAGGGGAGGGGATGCAGCCGGCCTCTCTCCCCGGGCGCCCGGGGAGAGAGCTAGAGAGAGGGGCACCAGAAAAGCCCCTCGCCGAAGCAAGGGGCCCGAGTCTTCGTGTTTGGCGGGGCTGACGGGACTTGAATGCCTGACCTCGGCCCGCCGGCCGAGTCGGCATCCCGACTTGCATCGCCTGCTGGGCGATGCAAGGTCAGGGACCCGCGTCAACGCCCTCACCGAAAAAGCCCCTCGCCGAAGCAAGGGGCTCGAATCTTCGTGTTTGGCGGGGCTGACGGGACTTGAACCCGCGACCCCCTGATCGACAGTCAGGTACTCTGAACCAACTGAGCTACAGCCCCGCCAGGCTGGCAGAGGCCCACAATATAGCGAAGCGCCCGGGACTTGGCAAGCCCCCATCGACGAGTCTTCCCGCCGACTGCACTCTTACGGAGGGCCCTGCGAGACAACCCGGTAATAATAGCCCAATGATGCGGATCGCGCAAGTCACCTACTCATACAAACCCGTGCACGGCGGGGCCGATGTCTACGCCCTGGCCTTGCATCGACTCATCGAGGCCGCGGGCCACGAGAGTCTCGTCTGGCAGGGACACGACCCCGCGGCCGAGGGGGCCGAGGTGCGAGCTATCCCCGAGACTCATCTGTCACGGCTCGGCCGCGGCCGGTTCTGGACACTACCCCTAGGACTCCGCCGCACGCGGGCAGGCCTGGCGGAATGCGACGTCATCATCGCCCACTATGCCAACTACCACTCCCCCGTCTCATGGCACCCGGCGACGGTCCTGCTGTCCCACGGGGTCTGGTGGGACGATCGCCCCGGCGC
>WJIW01000492.1 GCA_014730065.1 Armatimonadia bacterium
CCGCCGGCCCGGACCCACTGTTGGGTGCGTCGCAGGCGGTCGTGACCCCGGCGGCGAACCGCGCGGACGTCACGGCCACGCAGCACGGGAAGAGGGCGCGCCCATGATCTCCAGAGCAACCTGGCAACTCGCCGCGCTCAGCCTACTCCTCGCCCTCCTGAGCCCCGCCCACGCCGATGGTCTGCGGGTGCTCATCGTCACCGGCGAGAGCAACCACGACTGGCAGGCGACGACACCGATCCTCTCAGGCGTCTTGGAGTCCCTCGGGGGGCACCAGGTCGACATCAACACCGACCCTGCGAGCCTGACCACCGACGCCCTGGCGCCGTACGATGCCCTGGTGGTGCACTGGACCAACTTCCCCTCGGCCGAGCGTACTTGGGGCTTGGCCGCGGAGGAGGCGCTGCTGGGCTTCGTGGAGGCCGGGGGCGGGATCGTGTTCGTCCATGCCGCCGCGGCATGCTTCCTCGGCTGGGAGGAGTACGAGCGGCTGAAGCTCGCGGCATGGGAAGATGGCGTGACGGGTCACGGCGCGGTCCATCGTTTCCCCGTGCGGGTCGTCGAGGGGCCCTTCGCCGAGGGCCTGGGAGAGTTCGAGACGACCGACGAGCTGTGGCATGAGGTGGACATCGAGCCCGAGGCCCGGGTCATCGCCGAGGCGTACTCCTCCGAGGCATCGGGCGGCATCGGCGATTGGGAGCCCATCGCCCTGGCGGCGGAGTACGCCGGGGGCCGGGCTTTCACGCTGCTGCTGGGCCACGATACCGCCGCCATGGGCGCGCCTGGCTTCCAGAAGCTGCTCGCTCGGGGCGTGCGCTGGGCGGCAACGGGTGAGGTGGTTCCTCCCCTACCCTCGCTCGCCGAGGCCCTGGAGGGCTTGCCGGGCTATGACTACGGCAGTAACCGGTACCCCGTGCTGACATTCCGGCAGGTGGTCCACTCCGCCGACGACCCCGACGCGCTGGTCGAGCCGCTCCTCGCGTTCCTCGAGACCGACGCGCCGCGCGCGGCCAAGGAAGAGGTCTTGCGCGCCCTCGGGCTGGTCGGAGCTGAGGAGGACCTAGCCGCCATCGGTGCGTGGGCACGCGATCCCGACCTGCGGCATGCCGCCCTCGCCGCCATCGAGCGGATCGAGTGGCACGGCTACGAGCGGGCCGGTAGACCGGCGGCGAACCCCTCTCCCGAGCAGCTCCAGGACGGCCTCGCCAGCGGCGATCCGGCGCGGGTGCTGGCGGCCGCCGGCGCCATGGTAGAGGCCGGAGATACTCCCCCGCTGGGGCCTATCCGCGCGTTGCTCGAGTCCGACTCGGAGGTGGTGGTCCGGTCAGCCCTGGACCTGCTCCGCCGCACCGGTGACGAGAGTTTCTTGAGGCCTTCGGCCGCCTTACCCGAGGGCCTGGAGAATCTGGCATTGGGGGCCACAGCCTCCAGCCCCGACGGCCTGGAGAAGGACGGCCAAGCGAGCGGCGACGCGGCGGCCAATGACGGCGACCCCGAGACATATTGGGACGAGGCCGATGGCGCCGACGAGTACCGACTGGTCCTGACCTGGGACGAGCCCATCACCGCCTCGGCACTCCGCATCACCGCCTGGGCCCACCACAACTACGCTCCGCGCGACTTCGAGGTGATCTGCGACGGTGCGGTGGTGGAGCGGGTTGTTATGGCCCGGTACGATGACGGCCGCTTCGCCCTCACCTTCGAGCCGACGGAGTGCAGGTCCCTGGAGCTTCGCATCACCGGCTACTATGGCCAGAGTCCCGCCATCCGCGAACTGGAGGTCTTCGATGTTGGCGAGTAAGGGCATCGATCGCAGGAGGTTTCTGAGTGCCGCCTCAACCCTCGCCGCGGGGGCCCTCGCCGTGAGTCGCGCGTGGGCCGGTCCGCCCGACCCACCCATCGAGGGCGAGGTGCGCCTGGGCTTCATCGGCGTGGGTGATCGAGGCGGCCGGCAGCTCCTGGACTGGGAGTTCCTCCCCCTGGAGGGTGTGCGTGTCGTCGCCGTTGCCGACCCCTTCCGCTCCCGCCGGGAGCACTGGGCCAGCCGGGTCAACGAACACTACGGCGAGGATGTCTGCACGCCGTACCGGGACTTCCGACAGATGCTCCGGAGCGAGCATCTCCACGGCGTGGTGATCCCCACCCACGATGGCTGGCACGTGCCCGCCGCGGCCGCCGCCGTCCGTACGGGGCTGGATGTCTACGTAGAGAAGCCCCTGGGTATCACCATCGAGCAGGACCTGGTCCTCCGGGACCTGATCCACCAGCATGGCACCATGTTCCAGTACGGCACCCAGCAGAGGTCCCTGGCCCACTGTCGCCACGGCTGTGAGTTGGTGCGGAACGGCCGCCTGGGCCGGATCGAGTCCATCGAGGTGACGGCCCCCCAGGGCTATGGTGGCGGCTCGACGGAGCCCATCCCCGTGCCCGATGACCTCGACTACGACCTCTGGCTGGGCCCCACGCCCTATAGCCCCTACACCGCCGACCGGTGCGTGAACCGGGGCAGCTTCTTCGTATACGACAACTCCATCGGGTTCCTGGGCGGGTGGGGCGCCCATCCGCTGGACATCCTCGACTGGGCCTACGGTGAGCCCGGTCGCGTCCCCGTCGAGTACCACGGAGAGGGCTATATCCCCGTCACCGGCCTGTATGACGCGGTTACGACATGGGAGGTGCACTGCGTGTATCCCGACGGCACTCCCCTTACCTTCATCAGCGGCGCCTACGATCGGACGCGCTTCGTGGGTACCGAGGGCCGGATCGACATCAGCCGAGGCGGGCTTGCGGCCGATCCCCCCGAGCTGCTGGATTCGGTCATCGAGCCCGGCGAGGTGCGGCTGCCCGTGAGTGGCCATCATGCCCGCAACTTCATCGACGGCATCCGAACCCGCATCCCGCCCGTCAGCGACATCGACTCCGCCGTCCGGAGCGACATCATCAGCCTGCTATCGGACATCGCCATTCGCACCGGGCGCAGGATCCGCTGGGATCCGGGCAGCGAGACCATCACGGGCGACGAGACGGCCCGCCGTATGATGCTGCGCACACCGCGTCCGGGCTGGGAGTGGCAGGAATAGCGCGGCGAGAGGTAGCACTTTTTCTGTGTTCGTGCTACCATCGGGGACGTTCATCGATGGAGAGGTCGTCCCTATGCGCCGGCGCCGGATCGCACGTGGTTTCACCTTGATCGAGCTGCTCGTGGTCATCGCCATCATCGCCATTCTGGCGGCGATACTGTTCCCCGTGTTCGCCAAGGCCAGGGAGAAGGCTCGTGCGATCTCATGCCTCAGCAACTTCCGCCAGATGAGCACCGCCTTCGCACAGTACAATCA
>WJIW01000493.1 GCA_014730065.1 Armatimonadia bacterium
CCCATGAGCCTGGACACGGACTCGAGAAAGGCGGGGCGAAGGGCATGCAGTGTGGCTTCGTAGGGGTTGGCGCCGGGACCAGCGGTGGGGCCGCGGCGACAGCCGATGGGCAGCAGCTCGTGGATCAGCACATCCTCCTCGGCCCATCGATCACGACCCCGATAGGCCATCAGGACAGGACCAGCGTCCAGCAGCTCCGTCACCGCGTACCGGCCGCCGGGCAGCGACGACCCCGAGCGAAGGGGCGCCTCGCCGCCCGGCAGATGGCCCCTTGGCTCACGTGCCCCCATTCTCCTGGCTCCGTTCCAGATCCCGGCGGAGGTAGGCCACTAGCGATTGCTCCCCGATGCGAACGGCAACCAGGTCCATGGCCACCACCCCATCAGCGACCCGTCGGCTGCCCTCGGCGTGGATCCCCTCGAGTCCCACGCCCTGCTCGGTGACGCCCCCTCGGAAGACCTGGATGGCGAAGCTCCCGTCGGCCGGCCATGCGAACTCCAGCTCGGCGAGGGTGAGGAAGTCGGCGATGCTCGCGAGGGGCACCACGCCGACCCTATGGTAGCCCGCGGGGGCCAAAGCCCGCTCGACCGCCTCCTCGGGGATCACGTCGGCCTCGCCGAGGGCCCGGAGGTCAGCGGACCGTGCCGCGTCGGCCTCGGTGGCGGTGGCGATGGCCGCTTCCCAAGCCGCGGTGCCCCATGTCATGGACCATCCCCATGCCTCGGAGGGAAGCTCGGCGACCACGGCGGCATCGGGGCCCGACCAAGCGACGGCCAGGCAGCGCTCGCCCCGCCGGACCATGGCCGCGGGCAGGCATGCGTGGAATGGGGCCATGGGGTACCGCAGGCGGATGATGGTGGGAATGGCCCCAAGGGGACCGGGGCCTATGGCCTGCCACTCGCCGAGGCGGCCGAGATCTCGACGAGACTTGACCGACACATGACTCGCGCGCCACTCCGCCAGCGACGCCTCCTGGGGCAGCTTCCGCTCCACCGTGCCCTGGGCAAGTCGGTAGCGCCGGGCCGGGGCGCGATCGAGTACACGGAGCAGACCCGTGCGTCCGATGAGCATGCGGTAACCAAGGGGTGCCATGCCCAGGAGCAGGCTGAGGGCCATGGGTACGAGCCATGCGACGCCCCGGGTGATGGTGACCAGAGCGAGGACCGCCGCCCCCGCGCATCCGGCGATGGCCAAAGGTACGGCCCATGCCAGTACGGGATGCAATCGGTGCTCGGCTACCGGCTCCTTCATGGCGCCCTCCGTCGCGCGCTATGCGGAGGTTCCGTGGGCCCGGCGTGGGCACCTGCGGAGGGCGCGGGCGGGCCGGTGTCCAATAGACTGCTGGAGGGGATGCCGATGGTGGGTCCATGGCTCGCACTGACCTCGCTTCCCGCCGGCGCCCTGGCGTGGCTGCTGCTGGTGCGGAGCCGCCGGCTGGATCTGGCCCCCGGATCCAGGCTGGCCATCGGGCTGGTCCCCGTGGGCCTGGCCGTGACCGGGATCGTCCTCGGCCCATGGACGGCGATCGCGCTAGGCGTGGTGGGCGCACTGCTGGCCGCGCCACCCCTCATCTCTGCTGGCTGGCACCTCTCGGAGCGACGTCGGCCGCCGTTCGCGCTGGAGGTGGTGCGGCTGAGGGCCGCCGACGGCACCGCCGTCTCGGCCTACCACCATGCCGGGGAGAAGCCCGATGCGCTAGTCATCGCGCATAGCCTGGGGGGATCCTCACACCGTGCCAGCCTTCTCAATCTGGCCGACCGCTGCCGCGTGCTCGCCGATCCCATTCTGCTTGACTTGCGCGGCCACGGGGGCTCGGGCGGCGCGATCGATGGCCGGGAGTGGATGGATGTAGCCGCGGCGGCGGAGATGGCCCGGAGCCTGGGTTACCAGCGCGTGCATCTGGTGGGACTGTCCATCGGCGCCATGGCATCATCCCGGTACGTGTCCGAGGGGGGCGACGCGGCATCGCTAACCCTGATCAGTCCCCCGGGCACTCGTGGGCGCCTGGACCAGATAATCCCCTTTTATGACACCTGGGTCGGCCGGGTGGCGACTCGGCTTCAGGGCGGGGTCATCGCCTCCTCCACCCCATCTTCGGTCGGCGATCTCAGGCCCGCCGAGGAGACGGTGGCCGCGTGCGCCAGGCGCCCCGTTCTGCTCATAGGCTGCGCCGACGACTTCCTGTTCGACGGAGCCGATCTTCGGTCGGTCTACGAGGCGGCGAGGCCGCCCAAGCGCCTGGTGATACTGGAGGGCTGGCGCCACGGCCCCTTCATCGTCGACCGGCACCCGGGCCTGGTGATAAGGGAGGTCAGGCGGGTGCTACGACGGGGCGGCGCGGGAGGAGAGCGGGCGGATTCCGATTCGTGACACTGGCTGGGCGAATCGGTATACTGACTGTTTGCGCGGGCCGCGGATGCCCGCCCATGGAGGTCTGCAAGATGAAGCCGAACATCCACCCAGAGTACGAAGTTTGCACGGTAACCTGTGCTTGTGGGAACACCTTCGAGACTCGGGCGACGGTCGACACCCTCAAGCTCGACCTGTGCGCCGAGTGTCACCCGTTCTATACGGGCAAGCAGAAGATCGTCGATACCGAGGGGCGCGTCGAGCGTTTCCGCCAGCGGTACGGCGAGCGGAAGCCCGGGGCGTCCACGGCCAAGTCCTAGGCGGACATCGCTTCCAGCGGGGGCTGTGTCATCCAACCACTGGATCTCGTCGTGGCCTGGTGGCACTAGGCTAGGGGAGGCTTTGCCATGCGCCGCAGACTAGGAGAGATCCTAGTAGACGCGGGTATGATCGACGATGGCCAGCTCAAGCAAGCTCTGGAGTATGCCGCCGCCCATCGGTGCCTTCTGGGGCGGGCTCTGGTGGAGATGGACTTCGCCACCGATCAGCAGATCGCGTCCGCCCTCGCCGAACAGCTCGACATGCCCTATATCGGAGCTGGCACGCTAACGCTGGACGAGACGGCCGTCGAGCGCCTTCCCTTCGGCTATGCCCAGTCTCGGAAGATTATCCCCGGTCAGCTCGCCTCGGGCGCGCCGGTGCTGGCCATGGTCGATCCCCTCGATGTCAGCACGCTGGACTTCGTCCGGGAGATGACGGGCACTCGGTACGATCCCGCAGTCATCGCCGCCGGCGATGCCGACCACATCCTGGGCACCGCCGCGGGGAAGCAGGACCAGCTCAACGATCTCGTCCAGGAGCTGGGCACCCGGGACGACTTCCAGATCGAAGACACCGATCCCGGCTCGGAGGTCTTCGGAGAGGTGGCCGCCGACGCGGCCCCAGCGGTCCAGATCGTCTCCACCGTTATCGCCAATGGCATCGAGTTCGGGGCCAGCGACATCCACATCGAGGCCCGGGTCGACGGCGTCCAGGTCCGCTACCGCATCGACGGCAAGCTCAGGGATGGTGCCGTTCTTCCCAGCTACGTTCAGGCGCCCATCATCTCGCGAGTCAAGATCCTCGCCGATATGGACATCAGCGAGAAGCGCGCGCCGCAGGACGGCCATATCAAGGCCCGGTTCCGGGATCGCAGTGTGGATCTGCGGGTGAGCACTCTCCCCACCGCCTTCGGCGAGAAGGCGGTTCTCCGTATCCTCGACAAGGCGGGCGGGCCCACGTCCCTGGAATCCATCGGCTTCGATCCCCTCGCCCTGGAGGTCATGACCAACGCCCTGGATCAGCCCCAGGGCATGGTTCTGGTCACCGGTCCCACGGGAAGCGGCAAGTCCACGACCCTGTACGCCTCCCTGGGCTACCTCCAGGACGAGACGGAGAACATCGTTACCATCGAGGATCCCGTCGAGAGGTTCATCTCGGGGATCAACCAGGTGCAGATCCTGGAGGCGGCGGGGGTGACCTTCGCTTCGGTGCTCCGGTCGGTGCTGCGCCAGGACCCGGACATCGTGATGGTGGGCGAGATCCGCGACTTCGAGACGGCGGAGATCGCCATGCGCGCGGCCCTCACGGGCCATCTGGTTCTCTCCACGCTGCATACCAACGACGCCGTCGGGACCATCACGCGCCTGGGCGACATTGGTGTGGACCCGTACCTGGTGGCTTCGTCGGTGATTTTGTGCCAGGCCCAGCGGCTGGTCCGCACATGCTGCCAGAACTGCCTTACCGAGTACGCGCCCCACGAGGCCATCGTCACCCGGGCGAGCCGCATGCTCGGATACGAGGTTACCGGACCCTTCTACCACGGCGTGGGATGTGACCGATGCTCCATGACCGGGTACGCCGGGCGGCTGGCCGTCTATGAGGTCATGCAGGTGACCGAGGCCCAGCGGATGCTCATCTCCCTGGAGGCGAAGGAGCACCAGATCCACGCCCAGGCGACGAAGGACGGCATGCTCCCCATGTTCCATGCGGGCATCCAGCGTGCCCTGGCCGGGATGACCACCCTGGAGGAGGTCGTGCATAGCGTTCCCTCACCCCGCCCCATCGATGAGACCGCCGCCGAGGACGCACTGGCCGCCCTACCCGGACGCACGACCATGCAGGTTCCGCAGCTACCCGCGGGCTCGGAGGATGCGGACGAGCCGCAGCCCGACCAGGCGCCGGCAAGCACTTCGGGCGACAGTGAGCCAAGCGGCGAGGCGCCGCCCACGGGGGGCCCGTCGAGGGGGCCCATCCCCAACCTGGCGGGCGTAGCGGACACTGGCGAGCCGGGGATCGTGGTGTACGTTCCGAGGTCGCTGACCGAGGAGTTCTTCGGGCGGCTGCATCGGGATCCCGACACCGACCGCTCCAGCCCCATCGTAGTGGTACCGGAAGGCGACGCGCCCACAGGGGTTGCGCCGGGGAGCGCCGAGGGCGTTCGCGTCGACCTGGACCTGGAGGCACTGATCCGAGAGGTCCAGGGCACCGGACCGCCCGCCCGGGTCCGCCGGTCGGAGCGCGAGTCGGGCG
>WJIW01000494.1 GCA_014730065.1 Armatimonadia bacterium
GAGCCATACGGACTCTGCCGGCGATACCCACGTCCGGATCGAGACCGACCGGGAGCTGCCCTTCACCGTGCAGGACACCCGGGTGTGGGGCAGCGCGGACTACAACAGCTTCGCCAAGATCCATGCCGGCGATCTTGCCGCCGGGGAAGTGGTCGCCGTTGAGGTCGCGCTTAGGGTCCTTAACGAAGGCGACCGATCGCCTGCGACCGTCGAGGTGGACTTCGGCGAAGAGCTCTTCGCCATCGATGGCTTCGGCGGCAACTACTGCTTCCAGACCCACTCCCCGGTTACCGACTTCACCCTGGAGCGGCTGAATGTGCGGTGGATCCGGACCGAAGCTAGCCTGGATCTCTGGGAGCCGATCAACGACAACGACGATCCGGGCGAGACGAGTTGGGGCGCTTTTCGAGAGAACCTGGCCAACGACGTGGAGCTCGAGCGCGATTTCGAGATGGCGCGGAAGGCGGCTGAGCGGGCCCTGCCGTGGATCATCTCGGCATGGCATCCGCCGGGCTGGATGTGTGCCGATCCGGCCCAGGACCGATGGGCGCATGCCCGGGAGATCCCGCGGGAGAACTGGCCGGAGCTGATCGAGAACGTCACCAGCTACCTGTTGGCTGTTAGGGAGTACGCCGGCCGGGAACCGGACATGTTCTCCTTCAATGAGCCCGACTACGGCGTCATGCTGCACCTGACGCCCGAGGACCACCGTGACCTGACCATCGCCCTCGGTCGGGCCTTCGAGGCCGCTGGCCTGTCGACGAAGCTCCTGCTGGGCGACGTCACCAATGCCCGCGGCACCCACACCTATTGCCAGCCGACCGTCGAAGATCCCCAGGCCCGACAGTACCTGGCCGGGGTCGGCTTCCACTCGTGGGGCGGAGCGTCGGCCGACGAGTACCGGGCCTGGCGCGAGCTGGCCGAGTCCCTGGAGCTGCCGCTACTGGTCACGGAGTTCGGAGTCGATGCCGCGGCCTGGCGTACCCGTGCCTACGACACCTACTACTACGCCATGCAGGAGGTCGGGATGATGCAGGACATTCTGACCCACGCCAGGCCCCGGAGCACCATGCAGTGGGAGCTGACCGCCGACTACTCCATCGTCGATGAAGTGGCCGGGCAGCTTGTGCCGGGCACCCGCATGAGGATGCTCGCCCACTACTACAATCTGGCCCCCACGCCATCCAGGGGCGTGTCGGCGGCGTCGAGCCATGAGGCGGTGCGAGCGACGGCCTTCGTCGATGAGAATGGAGCCTGGTCGGTTCACTTGACCAACCACGGCGCGGGCCGTGAGGTCACCATCGGCGGCCTGCCGCCCGGCCAGAGTGTGCTGGCCCGGATCGACGACAGCGAGGGCACTCGCGATATCGAAGACCGCCCATCGCCCGAGGGCAGACTCACGCTCGCGCTGCCGGCCCAGTGCATCTGCACCGTCCGAGGAGGCTAGCGGCTGGCGTACTCCTCCAGAGCCGCCACGGCCGCGTCGCGCCCGCCGGCCGGGTAGATCAGCACCAGGCTCAGCACCCACTCCTCGGGGATGTGAAGCCGGGTACGGTCCAATGTGCGGCGCTCGAAGCCGGTCCACCGGCCATCGCGCAGCTCACCCACCTCCGCCTCCAGCACCCGGCCTTCGCCCATCACGACCAAGTCGGTCGCGCCGGTGGTGATGGGGCAGAGCAGCGCTGCCGGCGACTCGTCCAGGCTCTCGCCCGTCAGACTGAACACGAAGACCTCGGGCTCGCCTGCGACCAGCGGCTCGTCATCCCCAGCCAAGGTCCCGATGGCATGCACGGCCGCTGGGCGCCCGTTGGATGCGTCATGGATCAGGGCCACCCCGACACCCGGCAGCTCCGCCTCCAGCCCGCGGTACTGCGCGAGAGTGGGCTCATGCTGCGCGTTAAAGAGCACCACGGGGCCCGAGGTCGTCGGCTGCATCCGCTGGACCGGCGGCGTGGCGGCCTGGATCGAAATCCCCGCGGCCTCCAGGAACTCCCAGTAGATGTCAGCGAGGGCCTCAGGAGAGTCCAGCTCCACGGGGGCAGGCACGAAGTGGACGAGGCCCGGGCCGCTGGCTCGCACGATGGCGTCGGGGACCTCATCGGGAGCCTCGCTGGGCGTTGCCGTGGGATAGGTCTGGATGCCGAACCGGCCGGAGCGCTCTCCTTCGGCGACGCGGCGGTCCTCATCGAAGGCGATGGTGCCCGAGAAGTACAGCGATCCGCCGCCATCGACCCACGACTCCAGCCTGTCCAGGGTGGCATCGGTGGCACAGTAGGGCAGGGGCCAGATCAGCGCGCGAGTCGTCTCGGGAATCCGATCCAGATCGTCCTCGGTGAGCAGCGCGAAGGGCACGCCCAGCTCGAAGAGCGAGCGGAAGACACTGGTGAGAGCGTCCTCGATCTCCTTGAAGAGGGGCCCGAGGCGGTGACAGTCGGGCATGACGACGCAGACGGGCGCAGCGGACTCGGTGGGCAGGTCGATGCCCAGGAATGCCAGGCCTTGGGCTCGGTGGGCCAGCAGGACGTCCTTGGAGACGGGGTCCTGCAGGTATCTCAGGCCCCAAGGGAACACGGCTCCCTCAAAGTCCTTCCAGCTCCAGTTGCAGGCGAAGGACATGCCCTGCCCCAGAGTGACGTGTCCGTACCAGAGGTATCGCCGGATCGACGCCTCGTCCCGCGTCCCGTCCAGGCCATGGGTCCGCTGGTCGTGGGCCTCCTGAGCGCCGAACTCGCCGATGCTCCACGGTTTGCCCACCGCCGACCTGTCGCTGAACTTCATGAACTCGGCGAACTGGAGCACATCACCGTAGTAGTGTGCATTCGTGTAGGGGACGTGCTCGGCGCCAAGCTGCTTGTCGGCATGGATGTTCGAGATCAGGTGCCCTACGGTGAACAGGGCATCGGGGTCGCCGGCGAGGATGCCCTCGGCGTTGCGCCTGACCCAGAAGTTGTAGAGCTCGGTCTTGAAGAGCCAGTAGTCGTGGGCGATCACGTCGTCCCACTCATCGCCACCCGTCTGGAAGGGGATCGAGCCCCACTCGCCCGGCAGCTCGTCCACGCCCCAAGCCGCCATGAGGGACTCGGGGTCGCCGTACTTCTCCCCGAGCATGTCGTTGTAGAGGTCGACGAGAACGTCATAGGCCGGCGGATCGGGGACGTGCGGCTCGTTCTGGATGTCGTACATGATCCCCGGCACGTCGCGGTACCGCTCGGTCCAGAAGCGGTTCCAGTCCTCCTGGATGGCGTACTGCTCCTCGGTCAGGGGTACGGCCAGCCAGTCGTGGAGCGCCAGGAAAAACACGATCCCGTGCTTCTGGGCGAGTTGGACCATGGCATCGGTCTGGCGGCAGAGCTTCTCGGGCCGATACTTGAGGGCTTCGGGCCGGTTGGAAGGCTTGCCCTCATAGCCGCCCTCGGCGAAGGGCGAGAAGTGCAGGACCCGCAGGATCCGGATCTGGTGGTCGCGCATGGCACGGTAGTCGGCATCCCACACGCTGGGGTCCTCGTGCTCGGAGTACCACATCATCCCCGTCTGGGGCGTGCCGAGCCGGACCACCGCCTCGCCATCGATGACGACCTGTGAGCCATCGATCTCGACCTTGGGCCCCGCCGCGATGATGTCGGGGTCCCATACACAGAAGGCGGTCTCCAGAAGGTCCACGGCCTCCTCGCCGACCATCAGCTCCGCGGTCACGGTGGCATAGTCCTCGGTCAGGCTCGGGTCGTCGAAGGTCACCGAGAAACTCCTCAGCCCCGCCGCCTCGGGCCCCCCAGAAACTTCCGCCCGGACCTGTCCGAGCAGGCGGCAGGTGACCATCACATGGGGATCGGCCTCGTCGCCCTGGAGCCATACCTCGCCTTCCACGGTTACGCTCTCGCCTCGGCGGTAGCAGGCGTAGTTGGTGGTGACGCGCCGGACGTAGCGCGGCCGGGTGATCGCGTCGAGAATCCCGGGCACCGCGCCGGCCAGGGGCGCGTCCACGCCGGTGAACAGGTCGCGATTGGTGATACCGAAGAAGGCCCAGCTTGATCCGGCATATGGACCGTCGAAGTGATGCACGATGGCGCCACCCGCGCCGCGCTGCCGGCCGAATGCATCGTACGTCTCCAGGAGGGGGATGCGGCGACCCCACAAATCGGGGAAGACCGCCTGGTTCGACCCGAGGGTGGATACGGTGGCATAGCCCTCCAGCGTGCCCGGCATGCGCACGTCGGCGGGGATCAGCTCCTGGTTGGGCGCGGCCCTGAGTCCGGCGACGCGCTTCAGCACGAAGGAGGGGTCGAAGATCTGGAGCTGCTGGGGATCGAAGGCCATGGCGTCGCCGTGGGTGCCCAGCCTGGAGTTGATGCGCGTGTTTGGCACCTCGCCTCCCTCGCTGACCTCCTGGGCGGAGACTCCCGCGCCGACGGCGACCCACTGATCATCGACATAACTCAACGGCTGATCGAAGGCATAGCCACCCATGGTGAGCAGATCCCCGTCAGCGGCCAGGAATGCCCTCAGGGCGGGCACGGCGTCGGCGGGGAAGGCCGGGCCGCCGGGCACCACCAGCACATCAACGGTCGCTGGGTCGAGAAGCCGCTCCAGGTCACCCGGAAGCACCACCGTCGCGCCCCAGCCGGCTTGGCGCAGTAGCTCAGCGAGGGCGCCGGCGTCGGAGGCGGCGTCAGTCTTGGGCAGGTCGCCGCCCAAGATCAGTGCGCTGCCCTCGTCGCCGCTCTCGACGGCAGTAGCGGGGTCCGACGGCGCCTCGGAGGATGACACATCTTCCCTGATTGTGAGGGCGAGGCGATCGACGGTCACGATCAGGTCGTCGTAGTTGCAGCCGATCAGAATGCGCTGCGCCGATGGCATGTCGCGGGTTCCAGGGCCGCGGGGATCGAAGCGGAAGTCGGCCACGAGGAGGGTGACGTCGTACCAGCCCGGCGCGGCCGAGCCGAAGGGCTGGCCATCCAAGGGGATCTCGGTGACCCACGCGTCGCCGTCCTCCTCGTAGAGCCAGCAGTACATGGCAGCCTCGGAGCCTGAGTGGTGCTTGTGCAGCCACAACGTCACCGCCGTGGTGGCGGGCGGGATCTCCACCGGCCGAGTGATGTTCCCCCAGCGCGGAGGCTCGTTGATGTACGTTAGGCGCATCGCCGACGCGCCTTCGACGAAGGTCTCGGTGTCCAACTCGACCGTAGGTGCATTGCCGCCATCGTCGTTGGGCGACCAGGCCTCGACCGACTCGAACCCGTCGACCAGGACCTCCCCCGCCGACGCGGCGGTAGCGACGATGGCGATGACCGCGATCACCACGATCGCGTGGATGGGGTGGGGTAGGCTAGGCATTGATGTCCTCCCGGCCGATGGAGTGGACGAGCACGGCAGCGGGCATGCCCTCCAGCAAGTCGGCGTAGTTTCGGTGCCAAGACTCGGCGGCACTCTCCGGCGCCAGATCGAAGCCCAGGACGAAGCAGCCCGCATCGGCGGAATGCTCGCGCACGACCTCTCGGAAGGGCCGGCCGGTCACGATGACCTGCACCGAGGCCTGAACCCGGGCTTGGTCGACAAGCTCCCGCAGACGCTGCTCGGCCTCCCGGCGGCTATCCTCTGAGCCTACCACTCGCAGGATGCGAATGCTGGCACCGGTCCATTCGCGGTTCTGGCTGACGAGGTAGGCGAGGAGCAACATGAGCGCGCCATTGTGCAGCCCTCGCCACCATACATCGATCCGGCGGCGGGTCGGCAAGGCCGGTCCCTGGGGCGTGTGAAGCAGCACCACGCTCATGCCCACGCGGGTCGCGAGGCGGGCGTTGTGGAGGAGCCCCTGGGCCTGGGCCGGATCCGGCGCCCAGCCCAGGGCGGCGAGGTTGGCGTGAATCGAGCCCACGGTGGCCGTCTGGACGACCATCCGCACGCCCTGTTCCAGCGTATCGGCGACCACAACCATAGGGAAGGCCTGCATGTTCCGCTCCATGCAGAACTCGTTGAGCTTGGCGACGGCGGTGTCGCGGTGCCGGCGCCTATCTTCCAGATCGCCGATGAGGATATTCGCTAGTAGCACGATTCCCCGGCCACCCTCGAGCCATGAGGCGTACTGAACCAGACCCTCCCGGGTGGCCGGGTTGCCCGACAGCACGAGGATCGTGGGTCGCCAGTTCTTGGCATCATCCTCGGTTGCCGCGAGGCGGAACAGGGCCCGGCGGACGGCAGCGAAGTGGAACCCTCTGCGGGCGTCTCGGAAGCTGACCGACAACTGGCGGCTCCGCACGTACCAGAGC
>WJIW01000495.1 GCA_014730065.1 Armatimonadia bacterium
CCCCACGCCCAGGAGCTGCTCAGCTCCAATGCCGGTGAAGAGGTCGAGGCCAGAATGGCCCGAACGCGCGACCGCAAGCGCGCGGTCAGCGGCCTGGGGCAGCTCGGATGGCTCCAAGCGCCCCAGTACCGCGAGCTGGTTAACGACGCGCTCATGAGCGGTGACCTGCCCAGCGACCAATGGCGTGGCCAGCTACGTCGCGTGCCGCTAGTGGACCGAGTCGAGTGGGTGCAGTCGCTACTCGAGGAGCACGGTCAGGAGGCCGTGCCCATCTGCCTCCCTCTGACTGAGGGTAGATCCATCGCTCCCGCCCATGCCGACCGCCCGAGCCGCATGGCCTTCCGGTCGTTGGCGCCGTCGCTCACCGCTCTGCTAGCCGACGTCGACAACGACCCGGACCGGGTTCTCTTGCTGGCCGGACTCTCGCACGTGGACGCTCGGGCGGCCCTGGTGGATGCCCTCAACGAACTGCTGCTCGAGCCCGATGCGGCCGACGTCGCCGTCCAATTCCTGAACGAGCTAGGCGCAGACGCCATGCACCTCCTCCCCACGCTCCGCTCCGCCGCGAGGGACCCATCGCAGCCCATGGAGGTGCGGCGAGCCGCCGTGCGTGGGCTCCGGTCGCTGAAGGTTCTGGCCGGCGACGCGGCAGCTGAGCTGGACAGCATCGCCGAGGAAGCCGTCGACCCCGACCTTCGCCGCGAGGCGGGGGAGGCCACGGAAGACATACGCCGCCGCGCATTGGGAGTTCACGGTCAACGGCCTTTCTGGTTGGACGCCGAGACGCACGATCGGACGTACCGCTCCAGCGGGGTCCGATGGGATGGAAGCCCCTGGCTGTACTGAGCCCGCCGGCGAGGAGAGCCGATCCGATGAGACTGCTTAGCTGCTTGATGATCATGGCGTCGCTCACTGTCTTCAGTGGATGCGGAGCCGCTGCGGAGCCTCCTCCGGGCGGCCTGCTGCACCTACCACCCCCCGGCCCGGAGCTGGCCGAGGCCTTCGACCAGTGGTCCGAGGGAGATGCCGAGGCTCGCGCGGAGGCTGAGGGGGAGATCCGCGCACGAGGGCGGGAGGCGGCGCCGTACCTGGCAGCCATGGCCGCCCTCGACGTACGGAGCGTGATCGAGCGGCCGCAGCCCCTCGGCCTGCTTGAGACTATGGACAGCGAGGTGACCGACGAGCTGGCGTGGGCTCTCCTCCACAACGACCCCGATTGCCTGTCGGGCTATCGACCGCAGCCGTCGCGCAGCGCGGCCTTGGGCGGCCCCGATGCCGAGGATCCCCTGGGCGTCGCCCTCGCTCGGCGCCTCGACGCCGAAGGTCTCGCGCTTCTCGACGAGATCACGTACATGCTGGGCCAAAGCCCCCCCACCAACGATGTGCGCGAGATCATGGAGGAGCATCTGGACTCTGGCGACCCCGTGGTGGTCCTTGCCGCAGCCACGGTGCTGGCGAAGTCCCACTCGCTCTCCGGCGAGGCCGTATCCCGACTCGTTGAGCTGTGCGGCCATCCGTGGCCGCGCATGAGAGCCATGGCGGCTCGGTGTCTGGGTGGACAGTCGCAGCCCGGTGCGGCCGCGCAGAGTGTGCTTCTGTCCCTGCTTGCTGACGAGTCACTCCGGGTCAGGGGCGCAGCGATCATGGCTCTGGATGCCTTCCAGGACCTGCCTCGTGAGGCCGAGCATGGTGTAGTCGAGGCCTTCGACTCACCGATCCCCCTCGTGCGCTCCACGGCCGCGAGCCTCGTGACACGCATCGAAGGGCTAGCTGTCCCGGCCCGCGAGGCCCTCAGTCGTCTCTCCGCGGATGAGGACCCGGGCGTGGCCATGGTCGCCATGGCCGCCCAGGCGATCCTCGATGGCGAGGCGGAGACGGCGGTGTCGATGGTGATGGATGTCGTGCCGAAGGGCGAGCCCGCTGGACTCCTAGACGGGCTGGGGCGCGGGCCGGACGTGAAGCACTTCGATGTCGCCATTCGGATGGTCGGAGGGGATGATGTGGATGCAGTAGCGGGGTATCTGACCGCCGACGATGCCGACCAGGTCTGCGCCGCCGTGCGAGGTCTTCGCCTGCTGGGTGCCGAGGGCGAAGCGGCGCTTCTGGAGGCCCTCAGGGATGACCCCGAGATGGCGCTCGGCACGGCCGATCTGGCGGGCTGGCCCCTCTCGCGAGCCGATGAGCTGCGACCCCTCCTCCGGGCGCCAAGCGAATCCGTTCGAGAGGCCGCCATCACCGCGTTTGGCCGGCTGAGCCCCGGCTCGGGTTACCTGATGACTCCGGACTCGTTGAGTGATGCCGATCGGTTTGGGCCTCGACCGCCATCGCTCTACCAGGCTCCCGAGGAGCCCTGCAGGGCTCTGTCCTACAGGCTGCTCGACGAGGGCACCGACGCGTCGCTGGCCGCTGCCGGGCGCGTGCTTACCGCCTCGCCCCTGTCCCAGGAGGAGGCCCTGGCCGCGCTGGCATCGGACCATCCCGACCTGCAGGCAGCGGGCGTCCGCGCCGTCGGGTGGCGGGAGATCGAAGGGGCCAGCCTGGAGGCCGTTGAGCGAGTCCTCGCTGAAGGGCATCCCAGGGCCCGCCTGCAGGCCGCCATCCGCCTGGCACGGGGTGGTCAGCACCCTGCGGCGGTGGAGCATATCCTCAAGGTCATGGACGACACGGATGGCCTCCTCGGACACACGCACCTGCTGGGTTATCTGTCGAAGCCTGGGGAGCACGTGGGCGATGTCGTCGCCGTTCTGGCCCGGGTCATCGAGGTGGGAAAGCCCAGCGACGTGAGCGAGGTGTGCCGGGTGATGGACGATCTGGGCGCCGATGCGGCTCCCCTCGTCGAGCCGCTGGCTGAGTTCTACCTCGACACGGCGCCTACGGACCGCCTCGGCGCCGATGTGGTCGCCAGCGCTCTCGCCGCCACTGGCCCCGAGTCCGTCGAGGCTCTCACCGACAGCCTTCGCGTGGCGAGCAGGCATCGGCGTGTGTACGCACTGCTGGCCCTTGGACTGACCCTGGACAAGCTCATGGAGAGGGACCCCGCCAATCGGACCCGGGTCGCGCCGGCTCTCGCCGATGCCGAGGCGGCGGGCGCGCCGCTGGTGGGCACTCTGATCGAGCACCTGGCCGCCGAGCCGGTGGAACGGTTCCCTTTCAGTCACCACGTGGGACGTGCGCTCACCTGTGCCGGACCCGAGGCGGCTGAGGCCATTCTCGAGCGACTTCCCACGGCGACGGACGACGGCAGGGCACGCCTGCTGGCGGCCTTTGGGGAGATGGGACCGGTAACGGCCCCTCTGGCCGACCATCTGGACCGGTACGCCAACGAATGGAAGCCTGGCCCGAGCAGGCCCCGCAGCCTGACCAAAGCGGCTGCAGCGGCCCGACGCGCCCAGGCTGCCCTCAACCCCTCGGAGCCCAGCCCCCCTATGGGTCCTTGGCAGCGCCTGCGGCTGCGGTGGCGGGACGACTGGGAAGGTCAGGCCATCGACGCGGCACTGGACGCCGATTCGCTGGAGGGCGAGGAGCGGGGCTGGCTGCCATTAAGAGGTGAGATCGAGCCCAGGCCGGTGGCGGAGATCGATGCCCTGCTGGCTGCCGACGAGCCGGGTGAGCGGCTCCGGGGCCTGAAGGCTCTGGCGCGGCTGGGGTGGCTCAGTGATCCGCAGTACCGGGGTCGCGTGGTGTCCGTGGTGGGCGAAGCGGAGCGGACCTGGGATTTCTGGCGAGATGTGATCGCCAAGGCGCCGCCGCGGGAGCGTACCGACCTGATCGCCGACATCGTCGCGAGGTCGACGGGCGACGCCAGCACGCTCCTGCTACGTCCCTTGACCGCGGGCATGGCCGGGATGTGGGGCGAGAGGGCCCCATCGCTCATGGCGTTGCATGGCGTCCTCGGGCAACTCCGGCGGCGGATGGAGGCGGAAGAGCGCGAGATACCTATGGGCCTTGCCCAGGATCTGGCGTGGCTGGGTGACGCCTCGGCAATGCAGGCCTTGATCCACGCTGCAGCGGAGGCGGGCTCCCTCCCTAGTCCCCATGAGGCTAAGGGTTGGGCCGTGGCGCTGGGAGCGGATACGGCCCTGCTGCTCCCGCCCCTGCTCTCCCTCGCCGAAGACCCCTCCACCGATCCCGAGCAGCGGATCGGCGCCTTGAAGCTCGTGGCCGAGCTCGGCTGGCGACCGCCCTCCGCGACCCGCCGCATCGCACGGCTTGCCGAGACGAGCGATGACGATGACGTGGCCGCCCGGTCGCTCGTGCAGCAAGGCCCCTGGCGACCGTCGCGTTTCGCGGTGCTGACGCTCTGGTACGATCCAGCGCGTGAGCAGCACTCACGCTTCTCCTCGCTCGCCATCGGGGCGTGGGTCGGGCTCTTCTGAGGGAATGGAGGGCGCCCCGGGTTGGGACGCCCTCCCACTCACGCGGGCTGCTCGGCCCGCTGGAGGTACTTCTCCATGATGTGGTGCTCGACGCGCCACACGCACTCTCCGAGGGGCGTGAAGGAGAAGCGGCCCTCGGTGCGCGCCATAAGGCCATGACCGAGCAGCATCCGGCGCGTGGTGCACCAGTCGATGCAGACGCCCGCCACGAGCCGGCTCAGCTCGCGCTCGCCGTAGGGACGAAGCTGGGGCAGGGCACGGACCGCCGCGTCCAAGGCCACGTAGCGGGCCGGCTGGAGCTCTCGGCCGCGCTGGGCCGTCTCCTCACGCAGCCCGCTCGGTGGCGGGGCGGCTCGGCCTCGGCGCGGCCCGGGCGATTCGAGCTGGGCCCGGGCGAGGCGAGCGACCACTGGGTCGCTGGACGCCGCCAGGTCCGTCAGCGCCGCGTGACAGGCGGGGTCCTCGCGCCCGACGCTCTCGCGCCCCGCGAAGGCCGCGTCCCGCAGCTTGGAGTCGCCCTCCTCGGCAATGGAGCGTAGGACGGGCACCGCTTCGGGCCGGCCCAGCTTAGCGAGCGCTTGAGCCGCAGCCAGCCGGGTCGTACCCGAGCCCTCGGCGGCGACTTCCATCAGAGCACCCAGCGAGTCCACATCACCCATCCGTGCGACGGCTCGGATGGCCTCCCCAGCCAGGTCGCCCTCGGGCGTGACCAGCTCCCGAAGCGCCACACGCGCGGGCCGGGTGCCCAATCTGCCCAGGACGCTCACGGCCTTGGCCCGGCCGCTCCGGTCCAAGGACGGCATAACGCCAAGCAGCCGGTCCGCGATGGCCGCCAGAGACTCCTCGTCGACGACTGCCCACTCGGGCAGGACGCCACCATGGCGATCCTCGGCGAAGCGCGGCAGGGGCACGCTCAACCGGGCCTCTCGCCCGTGCTCCCGCTGCCTGCCAGCCTGGCCTTCCAGTATCCTGGTAACCCGCTCGAGTACATCCACGGCCAGCTCGCATCTCCCGCCGTCGAGCATTCGCTGAACCAGTTCCAGGAAGGCCCCGGGCTCTCGCGCCAGGGCGACCAGCCGGGCGGCCCAAGGGCCCGACAGCCGGCCTGGCGCCCCACCCTCCAGGCCCGACGCCAGCCGCTCAGCCGACTCCCCGGGCCAGCAGGCGAGCAGCTCGCCTATCAGGTTGGCCGTGTCCACGCCCGGGCTTTGGTCCATCCAAAGGGCGAGGGCCCCAACCTTGGCGGCTGGGGGGGCCTCGTGCCGGCACAGAGCGTCGGCCAGCAGGTATGCCGGTAGGCTTCCCATGCCCCGAGCGGCGTTCCAGGTCTTGGTCCCCGCCAGGGACGGCTCCATGCCCAGCATCTCCTCGATGACCGAGCCGGCGTGCTCGCCGATCACCGCGTCGCCTCCCAGATAGCCCCGTACCAGCGCTTCGGCGACGGGCGGTCCGACGCGGACCACCGACCGGGCCAGGGCCGACCTCGCCGCCGGGTCCGCTGCGGCGGGCAGGAAGGCGAGGATCCGCCCCGGATCCCGCGTCAGGACCACGGCCAGACGCTCGGCCTTGCCATGGGCCTTGCCAGCCCCCACGAGAATGGCGCTGATCTCCCCATTGACTTCATCCACGAAGCGGTCCGTCGGAACTGCTCCCGCGTAGTTGTCTTCCTCCATGATCTCTCGCACCTCATCCCTGAGGGCCTTCTTCGCGCGATGGAGCCGGCTCATCACAGTGCCCACAGGCACCTCGAGGAACGCGGCCGTCTCCTCGTACGACAGGCCCTCCACGATGTGAAGGCACACGATGAGCCGCTGATCGGGCCGCAGCCGGGCGAGACCACGGGACGCGGGCGAGTATAGCTCCACCTCACCCCCCGGCGCCGCTGCCGGCTCCGGTTCGGAGTCGGTGAGGAGCAGGGGCTGGCGCTCCCGTAGCCACATCCGGCAGAGGTTCAGGGCGATGGAGCGGACCCATGCCCCGAAGGCCTGGGGCTCCCGGAGCTGGTCCAGCTTCAGGTAAGCCTCGACCAGGCTGTCATGGGCCAAGGCTTCGGCGTCGGCCGGCTCATCCACGACACGCAGGCAGATTCCGTACGTCCGCCCGCGATGCCGGGCGATCAGCTCCGAGTACCGGCCACGGTCTCCGCGCAGCACGCTCGCGACCAGGTCAGCGTCGGTCATCGTACTCCCTCCGACAGTAACGATGCGGGAGTGGGGGGATTATTCCATTGGATCGGGAGGGGATCGCCGAGGTAGCGGGACGGTTAGGACGAGCCCGGCCCATCGTTACGGGCTGGCTGGGCGGCGGCCACGTTCCGGCCGATGGGGTCGATCTCCAGCAGGCTCTCATCCAGGTCAGTGTCGGCGGCGGCGGCGGGAGCCGGATCGGCCTGGGCCTGGTAGTGAGTGGGAGAGACGTCCAGGGGGGCGGGTTGGATGAGCACCATACCCGCCAGGAAAAGAGCGAGCAGGCCGAAGTATAGCATCACCGCTCCGAAGCCAGCTGAGTCGAACTCGCGCTCTCTCACCGGGACACCTCCCAAGTAACCACATAGTAACATAACACCGCTTACGGGAGGTAGTTCGCCGGAATCGGAGTCAGGGCCTGCGTCTATGGCATCGGGGGAAACGTACAAAGAGAGAGGCCCCTGGCGAATGCTGGTGTCTGGTGTCTGGTATGGGGGTGTAGGATGGGGTTTACGCCAGGGGCCTCATCTGACCGCAGTATACCGCCCCAAGCCCGTCCGGTCCTGCCCCCATCGCCGAACGGGCGGAATTCCTGTCCGGTTGGACGGGTTCTCTGTCCGAACCTGCCGCAGGTCCGGCAGGTGGGGATCCGGAAAGCCGCCTCGTGCCTGTGGCCGAGAGGAGCATTCCGCCCATGAGTGAGAGGATCAGGCTGACCATCTGGAACGAAGGCGTACACGAGAAGACCCACGACGCCGTCAAGGCCGTCTACCCCCAGGGGATGCATACGGTGCTCGCCGAGGGGCTGGGCAAGTACGGCTTCGAGATCCGGACGGCGACCCTGGACGATAAGCCCGACCACGGCCTCACCGACGCGGTACTAGAGACCACCGACGTGATGACCTGGTGGGGGCACATGGCCCACGATAAGGTCAAGGACGAGGTGGTGGCGAAGGTCCATGCCCGGGTTATGGACGGCATGGGCCTCATCTGCCTCCACTCTGCACACATGTCGAAGATCTTCCGCAAGCTCATGGGCACTGGCTGCATGCTGAAGTGGCGTGAGGCCGCGGAGAAGGAGCGGCTGTGGGTCGTCGATCCCGCCCATCCCATCGCCGCGGGCCTGCCCGAGTACATCGAGCTTCCCCACACGGAGCTCTACGGTGAGCACTTCGACATCCCCGCGCCCGACGAGCTGGTCTTCGTTAGCTGGTTCGCGGGGGGCGAGGTGTTCCGGAGCGGGTGCTGCTGGCATCGGAGCCGGGGCCGGGTCTTCTACTTCCGGCCGGGCCACGAGAC
>WJIW01000052.1 GCA_014730065.1 Armatimonadia bacterium
CCGAGGCCGCCGCCGTAGCCGCCGCCACCGAGGCCCCCGCCCATACCACCGCCACCGAGGCCGCCGCCCATGCCGCCACGGCCACCCATCGCGCCGCCGCCACCGCCGCCCAGTAGACCGCCCTGGGCGAAGCTATCGCCGGCCGCCATGCTGTAGCGTGCGCCGCCGCGACCTTCCTCTTCCCTGATGATCAGGGAAGCTCCGCTGGCTTCGAACTCATAGCCAACGCTCTCGACAAGGGCTTCGACGACCACGAGAGCGGGCTGCTGGTCGAACCGACTGGTGACTCTTCCCTCGGGGGCGTCACCGTCGATCTCGATGTCCATCCCCGCTACGACAGCAACTGCCTCCAGTGCGTCGGTGACCGGTGCATCACGGAAGTCGGCGCTGACGGGCGCATCAGCCTGTGCCCATGCCCCGCCCGCCGCTGCGACCACTATTGCCAGAATCCACAAGGTTGTCTTCACGCCAAACCCTCGCTCTCTTGGCGGCCTCGGAAATCGCCGCCACGGTCTGCATTCTCTATTCATTGGCCGCGCGTCCGCGAAGCGGCACCCTTACCTCTTCGTCCGACTCCGTCTGGACCAACACGATCTCACCTTCTGCAATCGCCCGGACCCTGAACTCCTCATCCCCGACCGAGAAGGTCTCGCCGGGTCGCACACGCATGCGGGTAATCGCTCCGGCTGCTTCTACTTCGACTATAGCAACTGCGGTGCCGTCGTGCACGATTCCTGCGACACGGCGGATTCGCGCTGGGTTCGTCTTGGGCTGCACCCGGGGGCCGACCTGATCTACCGGCTGAGCCTCCACGCCGGGGCGAGGCCCGCCCGGTTCCGCCGTCCCGCCTTCGGCCGGGCCAACGGGCCCAACTGCAGACCCACCCGGCCCAAAGAAGCTTGCGGGCTGGACTAAGAGGGGAGTGGGCTCTGCGGGCACCGGCTGCATCACACCGTGTGGACGGGGGAATGAGTTCTGACCCCAATCGAAGCGCGCTCCGAAGTTGGCATCGGCAATGGCCTGGTAGTAGTCGAGACTCAGGCGCTTCACCCGCTGATAGGCTTCGGCATCGCTCTCGGGCATCCATACGCCCGTGTAGGGAACACGGACAAGCCGCTCACCCATGGCGTACCCGGGACCCTGGGGTGTGGTCCCGCCAGGCTCGGTTACCACCTCGAAGGGGTTCTCACGGAAAGGGAGCACCGGGGTCAGCGGGTCGTTATATGGCAATTCGACGATAGAGTCTTCGACGACGGGGACTGCAGGGGCAGCCGGCGCAGCCGCTTCTTCAACCTCTTCGCCGTCTTCCTCTGCCTCGGCTGAGGCCCCGGCACCCGTGCCTTGGGCGAGCGCCAAGTCCTCCTGAGATGGCTCAGGGGCGCCAAGCAGTAGGTCTCCTACGGCGACAAGGCCCAGGGTAACGGCAGCGATGGCAACGATCACGCCTCCGGCAATGGTTGCTTTGACTGGTGCAGTCGACTTGGTCATCTGGCCTCTCTCCCGCGTAGCCTCCGTGCCCTAGCAGCGTAACAGCCCGGCTCCTCGGCCAGGTTCGCACCCCTCGCCCGGGGCTACTACATGCCGCCCATCATCCCAGGACCCATCATCGGTCCCATCATCCCCATGCCGCCCATGGCGCCGGCGCCCGATGTATCGAGGTCTCCCAGCATCGACGCGAGCTGAGCAAGCTGATCGGGCGGCAGATTGGGTATCAGATACACGGTCATGTTCATCGTCGCGTAGACTTCCTCGCCACCGGTACCAGGCACGGCCGTTATGTTGATGGGTCCCTCGATGTGAAGCAGCCTGGGGGCGTCCCCAGCGCGCCGGAGGAACTTGAGTACGTCTTCGTACTTGCCCTGGACGGTCATGGACCCCGACGCTGCCTGGGCCTCGCCCCGGAGGCCCGGAACGCCGGAGGTCGTCAGGCTGGTGGGCGTGATGGCCACTGGTACCATCAGGCTCGGGCTCTGGTTGAAGTCCGGGGCGGGAAGCGAGAAGTTGGATACGGCGACCCCCGACGCATCGAAATACTGCCTCAGGGCGGGGCCGAGGTCTTCGCGCAGCTCAAAGAACAGGTCGAACATGGCTGGCATGCCGTCGGTGAGTTCCACGACCTGGTCCCGCGGCCCCATGCGGAATGTGCCGCCGCCGGGGGTGAATGCGGTGCCCTGGCGCACCGAGCGCCACCAGGGGTTGCCTGCTCCCAAGGGAATCTTCTGCGCCTTCAGCGCGTTCAACTCGTTCTCGACTACGGCCGCTTGGGCCATGGCCTCGTCCAGCTCGGCCTGGGCAACATTGAGACGAGCAGCCTCCTGGTACTCGCTATCGATCTGGCTCTGCATCTCGTCGACCGATTCCACGGCGGGCTTGACCTTGAGGAAGTACCCCAAGACGGGAGCGGCGATCATGAGGATCGCCGTGGGGACTAGAATGTGCCAGGCCTTTAGTTTAGACATCGTGCCTCCCTGAGCCTACCTCGCTAGTTGCGCGAGGGGTTGGGGCTTCCAGTGCTATTCCTCTAGATCCTCTAGATCTTCGTCTTCCTCATCGGTGCTGGGTGCGGTCATGCCGCCGCCTCCACCCATCGCCCCCGCCATCTCGCCCTCAGCGGCGGCTTCCTCCTCGCCCCCGCCCGGGAACTCGAAGGTGATCGGGCTAGCCAGCTGGCCGCTGATGGTCACGGGGATTGGCCCCTGCCACAACAGGCCATTCTGATATACGACCTGTCCCGCCCCGGGCATCGGTGATGTGCTGAGCGCGCCCGAGATGGCGAGCTGGGGGTCCGTGTCGGGCAGGATCGTCTCATTGACCGTCAGTCCCCCGAAAGTGGCGTCCATCTGGATCGGGCCCGAGAAGAGGGACGTGAGCTGCCCACGTGACACTGGATCATCGGACCACAGGGGCTCGACGCCGCCGCCCTCGGCGGGCATGGCGCAGCGATTCATGTTGATGAGGAGCTTGACCAGCTCCTCGGTATCGGCGACCACCGTGCTGAACTGCACCGAGCTGTCGCTAACGTTGATGCTCTCGATGGTGCAGGAGGCAGGTAGGTACCGGGCCACTGCCTCGACCACGTCGGCGTACTGGGCGGAATGGGTCTCGAACTGGTCCAGGAAGTCGATCATCTCCTGGAGTGGCTCCATCTTCGCTTCCTCTTCCTGCCGCTGACTGTCGAGGGCCCGTACCGCGTCGGCCTTACTCTGGGCGTCAGTGAGCTGCTCCTCATGCTTCTCCACGGCGCCGGCCCACAGGAAGACCCATGCGCCGGTAGCTCCCACTGACAGCAGGATGAGGATGATCGCGACGGGTATGAGCTTCTTGGCCCGTCGAGCCGCCGGTATCTCCGGGGGCAGTAGGTTGACTCTTACTCTCTGTGCTTGGGGCGCCGTCGCCACGACAGGCTCTCCCATCCTCGTGTTGGTTACTAGACGATCTCTCTCGCGGACATCCCGACTGCGGCGGCGATCCTCGGGGCTTCGCCCTGAATGTAATCGGGCGGATAGACCGAGTTATCGACGGCCACCGTGGCCAGGGGATTGCCAAGCTCCACGGGCACACCCAGCTCCCGCTCCATGAAGGTCGGGAGGTTCGGCAGCAGCGCCGTGCCGCCGAGGAGGATGATCCGTTCGACGTCCGTGTCCATATGTCTGCTACGGTAGTACTCGATGGTGCGGCGCACCTCTCCGGCAAGAAGCGCCAAGGGCTCGACCACAGCCTGGCTCACGACCTGCCTGGTGTACGCTTCGTCGGATTGGTCGATGCCTCCGCCGCCGAAGTCCTCCTCGAGGACGAAGTCGTCGGCCGTCGGTTCGGCCGCTGGCTCAGGCGGGGTCTCCTCCGGAGACGGTGGTAGAACGGGCTCCTCGCCCGCCGGGGCCGCTTCCGCCGAGGGCATCGCTCCCGGCGCGCCTTCCTCCTGGTCCTCATCGCCGGTGCCGAACACCGCGGCGTCGGAGGGTGCTCCCAGGTCGCCGAAGAGGTCCTCCTCGCCCTCACCGCCGGAGGACAGGACCATGGTATCGTCGCCTCCGCTGGAGTCGTCGTCCACGCTGATGACGAACTCATCCTCATCGGCTTCTTCGGCGGCACCCAGGTCGGCGGGGGCCGGAGCGAGGAAGTCATCCTCGAAGTAGTCATCCTGCTGCTGCTGCCCGGCCTCTAGGGATACGGACCCGTAGTTGATCTTAATCTGCTCGGCCTCG
>WJIW01000496.1 GCA_014730065.1 Armatimonadia bacterium
CGGCAGTCCCGAGGAGGAGTTGCCATGCGATACCTGATCCCGTTGATCGCCCTTCTAGCTCTGCCCTGGGTGGCCCTCGCCCAGGACCAGCCCATCACCAATGGCTCCTTCGAGGAGGTGGGCCCAGACGGCGTGCCCGTGGACTGGAGCCGCCTCGGCGGCGCCACCGTCAGCGAGGAGCGCGCCCACTCGGGTGAGCGATCACTGCGGCTGGAGCGGACCCCCGAGACCGACATCGAGGTGGGCATTAACCGGGAGTGGGATCAGGGATCGGGCACCCAAGGCACCATGCTCGATGAGTTGAAGGGCGCCATCACCTTCTGGTACTACGCCGGGAGCCAGATCGAGCCGGGCACCATGTCGGTGCAGATCATCCCCATGAACGACTTCCCCCGGGAGATCGGTGTGGGGCGCAGCCTGTACGTGATCCCCGAGGCCCATGTGGGCGATGGAGAGTGGCACCGGGGCGCGCTGGCGTACGACTACACCGAACACGACAGCGTGGAGTGGGTCCACGTCAGCTCTCGGCTCATCGGCGAGGGCGGCGTGCTCTACCTCGATGACTTCGAGTGGGTCGACCAGGTGGGCCCGGTCCTCCAGCCCGCGGGCATGGCCATCGAGGAGACGCCGGGCCAGGAGGGCGAGCATGGCACCTTGAGCCTCACGGTGAGCAACATCGGCGACGGCGCCAGCACCCCCACCGAGGCGACGCTCATCCTTCCCGATGGCCTGACGACCGGCCAGCCCACCGTGGAGGTCCCCGCCATTCCGGCCCTCGATCACATCGAGGTGGAGTGGGAGATCACCGGCATCCGCCGACCCGGCCAGACCCTCACCGCCGAGCTGCAATGGCAAGGCGAGAGCCACGCCCAGGCCATGGAGCTTGAGGCGGAAGTGCTCCCCCAGCGCCTCATGGTCTCGAAGATGGTCGCCGAGCCGGGCGAGGAGCTGCAGGTCACCCTGATGGCGAGCAACGAGGGTAACGCCATGGCCGAGTTCCCGTCCTCGGTGCTCACGGTGCCCGAGGGGTTCGCTGTTGGCCAGATGGAGCGTCTCGCCGAGGGCCTGCCCCCCGGCGCCGAGGGGGGCATCGCCTGGTGGACGGTCACCACGGGCGAGCCCACCCTCCTGGCCCGCCTGGTGGCCACCACCGATGTGGAGCAGACCGCCCTGGCAGAGCCCGTGGTGCTCGATGCGCCCATAGTCGTGGCCGAGGACACCGAGGCCGAGTACGTCCGCACCGACGGCGGCTTGAGCCTCAGCCTAAGGCCCGTGGCCGAGGGTGAGCTGCCGGGGCTGATCGAGCTGGCCGTGGCCGGCGGCCCTACCGTACTCATCCCCAGGCTCGGGCTCCTCGCCACCACTGAGTCGGAGCTGCCGCTATCGGCCAGCACGGCCATGGGCGAGCCGCCGAGGGCCGAGGCGCCGCTGATCGCCCTGAACGACATGATCGAGATCGATGGCGTCACCTGGGACTTCCAGTGGGAGCTGGAGCTGGATGGTGCCGCGGGCGCCCTCGACTACCGCATGGTCGCCACCCCGCTCGCCGATGCGGAGATCACCGCCCTCGAAGGGCCCATGGTATATCTCGGCGAGGGTGAGGAGATCACTCGGACCGACGCTATCGTGCCCGGGCTCGAGTGGCTGGTGGAGGGCGAGGTCTCGTCCAGCGCCATCGACATCGCGCCCGACCATCCCGACCGGGTGCGCTATGTGCCCCACCCGTGGAAGATCACCGTTCCCTCGGTCGCCATGATGACCGACGCGGGCGCGGTGGGCCTGATGTGGGATGCTCCGGCGGAGCAGGACTCCATCGCCGAGGCCGGACCGCTGGCTCTGGCATTCGGCAGTCCCAACCGGTTCGAGGGCCACGAGAACCACCTGATGGGCCTCCAGCTCCCGGCGCCCGGCTGGGGCCTTGAGGAGAACGCCCGGAGGGCCGAGGAGCCCATCCCCGTTGCCGAAGGTCGGGAGCTGGTGATCGCGTGCACCATCGTCCTCGACCCCGATGCCGAGGATGCCCTGTCTGTGGTGGAGAGGTGGTACGAGGGCGAGTTCGTCGATCCCCTGCCCTACCCCCGGGGCTCGGCCGAGGATGAGATCGCCTTCAGCATGGAGGCCTACTTCCCCGAGTACGAGCTGTGGAACCCCGAGTGGGAGAAGTGGTACACGGACCTGATCATCGGCTTCAACCCGACCATCGCGCCAGCTTACCAGCTCGTCTGGGGCGCCGAGGTGCTCGGTGATGGCCCCATCGCCGATCAGGCCCGGGAGATGGCGTCGAGCGTACTCGGCGTGCCGGAGGAGGATCTGGCATCGACCGTCCAGTACCATGCCTCGCCCCAGAGCGTATGGGCTGCCGACTCCTCGGCGGGCAGCATGATCGCCACCCAAGACGAGAACGGTCTGTGGGCATGGTCGGGCGAGGAGGCCGGCGACTACCCCGAGGGCGAGGTGGACTACGAGTACCTGGGCCGGGAGGGTCAGCATGCCATCGGCCTCAACACGGCGCGCGCCGCCATCATCCTTCGCCACGCCATTCTCACGGGCGATCCCGCTGCCATCGAGGGCGGGCTTCGGACCTTGGAGGGGATGCGCCGATTCCGAGTGCCCCGCGCCGCTCAGGTGTGGGAGGTGCCCGTCCACACGCCGGACATATTGGCGTCGTCGCGCGCGGTGGACGCGTACCTACTCGGCTACCAGCTCACCCAGGACGAGAGCTACCTCGAGGACGCCATCTACTGGGCGCGCACGGGCCTGCCCTTCGTCTATGCGTGGGACGATCCCGAGCAGCCCGCCGTTCAAGGGGGCACGATCCCCGTCTTCGGCGCCACCAGCTACATCCTGAGCTGGTTCGCCGTGGCGGTTCAGTGGAACGGCCTGGCGTACTCCGATTCGCTGTACGACCTGGCCAAGTACGACGACTCCTTCCCCTGGGTCACCGTTGCAGACAACATCCTCCGTAGCGGAATGTACCAGCAGGTGGAGGAGGGCGACCGCTACGGCCAGTGGCCCGACGCCGTGAGCTTCATCGAGGAGCGCGAGGGCCTCTACGGCCAGACCCCGCCGTGCTTCCAGCCGGGCACCATCCTCTACCAGAACATGGAGCGCATGGGCGTGCCCGCACGGGCGGACCTGCATGTGGTCCACCAGGGCGACGAGTTCCTCGCCGTGCA
>WJIW01000497.1 GCA_014730065.1 Armatimonadia bacterium
AGCTACCAGGGCGGCGACAACTAGCGCACCGGCAATCGCGGCATCGTTTCTCAGTACCTCTGCTCGGGTAGCGCCGAGCAGCCACTCCATACGCTGAATGGCGGTGGCGTAAGCTTCGATGATAGCAAGCCAGACGCCGATCAGAAATGCGACGATCACAACCCACCTCACAACCGGACTGGCGGCTCTCATGAGCATGTTCCTTCCTACAGGACCCAGTGGTCGGCGGGAGATCCACCTTCAGGTCATACTCGGGGTAGCCCGGTGGGACCGGCGGCTCGTGAGGCCCGATCCATGAAGCATTGGTGGGGTTGCACACCCACCCGCTTGAGACAACTTCCATGGTCCCGGACATGCCCCAGGTCAGCACCTCGCCGCAGGCTCCGCCATACACACAACCGACGTCCGCACCGCAGTAGCCGCCACTACCGCTGGCGTGGTCGTGCAGAGTACCGTGGTGGTTTCCCGCGCCAACGGGCCCCGGCCTTAGAACGGTCTTGCATGAGTCAGACCAAGCGAACCGGCGCCCCACGACAAATGGCGAGACTGGTGTGGTGTTGGTAGTCAACCCCGCAGGCCCTGGATAGGAAACGCACGTAACTGAGGCCTCGGCTCCGCACTCGCCTACGCCTGCGCCGTACTCGTTGTACCCGAACACGCACCGGGTCTTGCTGCCCTTCGGATCCACCCTCCGTGTCGGCACCCCACCCACATACTGATACCTCGGCTCGGTGAGGACGGGGTCGCGGGCGATGAAGAGGCCTGTCCGAGGCTGGTAGTGCCGGATGCTGAGGAGGGGCATCGACAGGTCTTGGTTGTGGTAGTAGCCCAGCCCGCCGATGTAGCCGAAGCACATGCGTGCAGCGTCTGGCTCCGCCACCTCCGCTTCCAAAATGTACCGCGGCCCCGAGATGGCAGGCACCCGCGAGACTTCCTGCTGGCGTGGCCGAAGCCCGGAAAACCGGCGGTGCCGGTCGAAGCTGGGGTAGTGCGCCGCGCTGTCGCGGTAGTCCATCAGAAGCGGGCTGTAAAGGGATGCTCCGTCGTTCGCGTACCGCGCGGTCAGGACGTCGCTCGGGTCGCGCTCGGCCACGATCTTGTCCCCATCCCGCAGGAAGGTCACCGTGCCATCGGAGTCGGTCTTGGTCGCCCGCTGCTGGCCCAGCCTGCCCTCACCCCAACCCTCTCCCACTCCTGCGTCGCGGGAGTGGGGGCTAGCGGCCTCCGTGCCATCGGCGGAGTTGGCTCGTCGGCAGGCCGGCGTTGTTGTACTCGTAGTAGACGCACGACAGGGTGTCCATGTTACTCGCGCGGTTGAGAATGCTCGCCGTCTGGCTGGCGGCGTCGGGGAGCTACGAAGGGCTGCAGGAGTCAAGGCGCACCGGCTCTGGCCCAGACGCAAGAGAGGCCGGGGTTGGTCGACCCCGGCCTCTCGCGGATATGGCTAGCGGCGATCTAGCTAGCCGTCCGAGCCGTCGTCCTTGTTCTTCTTTTTGCAGTCGGAGCTGGTGTCACTGCTGGCAACGAGGCCGGCGGGAACCACGGCAGCCTCGGCCGACTCGCCGTTCTTGTCTTCGTCACACTTAGTCTTGGCTTCACGGGCCTGGAGCACGGGGCAGCCCTCGGTAGCCACCGTCGCGGTGTCCGACTTGGTCTCGGTCTTCAGGTCGCACTCGTTATCGCAGTCGCCCTTGGCCGCGCACGAGCTACCGTCACAGGGCGCGGTGCCTAGCTCGGAGCCGTCGAAGGCGAGGCTAGTGCCGGACGGGGTCGGCTCTCCGACGCTGCAGGAGGAGGCGTCCACTTTGGCACTAGGCGAAGAGCAACCGCTCATCTGTGCATTGGCCGAAGCGGGAGCGGCATCAGGGCCTCCGTGGCCGCAGGACCCGCAACCCCCGCCCTGGGCGGCCGTCGGGGCGGGGAGGGCGACGTTCTCCGCCTGCCACTGCGCCGCGGTGGCGCCGACCGCTCCCGCAATCACCAGGGTCAACAGAGCGGCGTAGGCGATCGTCTTGCGTCGATTGGCTACCTTGGGGGTGCTTTCCTTACTCATCTGTGGCGTGCTCCTCTCCGGCTGTGCCGGTGTGGTGAAGGGCGGGCTCGCCTCGCCCAGGCATCAAATTCTGCTACATTGGAGCCACAATACCATAAAGGGCCAACGGAATACCAGACATATCCCAAAAAACTCGCCACGAGATGCCGCCGGCCCCGGCTACTCCGAGTACCCGAAGCTGGGAATGGCGTTCTGGCCACGGCGCATGCCGCAGGTGCCGGTCTTCAGGTCCTGGGCTTCGCCCGGCTGGGGGAGCTCGCCCGACAGGTCCGCGTCGGTGATCTCGCTGGCCCGTATGACGGCTACATGGTCGGCGGCCAGGAATGTGTCCAGGTCGACTCCCTCTTGCTCCCGCCAGACCTTGGTTGCACGGTCCAGGCTGGGGTGCTCGGCGACCAGGTATCGCCGCCCACAGCACGCGCAGTCCAACTCCGTGGGCTCTTGCCCGAAGCGGTGGCGGAACACGTTCAGCGCCTCATCGCGGCCTGCTTCGATGTAGATGTGAGTCTTCTTATCCTTCTCGCAGCCCATGTAGTACGAGTCGTAGAAGTGTGTCCATCCCATGGTCATACCCCCTTTGTGGAGCCCCTGGGAATGGGGATCCGACTTTATTAGTCGAACCTAACTTACGTTATCACAGACACGGCGGCCGGGGAAGGCCCCGACCTGGCGCCCGCTGTGATTGACACCAGAAACATCGCCTTGCTAAATTGCTTCCATGAGCGACGCGCAATACCTTTGTCGATCTTCGGCATGGATCGGCCTGGCCGCCGTGCTTCTGCTTGTGGCGCCACCGCAGGCGATGGCGGAGCCTTGCCAGGTTCGGCTCGTGGTGGCGGGGCAGGGGAGGGTCGTCGAGGCCGATACCGAGGAGCGGATCGGCGATGTGCTGGACCGGCTCCGAGTGCGGCTGGGGCCCCACGATCGTGTGTACCCTCGCCCCTGGGGCGAGGTGTTCGACGGGCTGGAGGTCCACATCGTCCGGGTCCGCGTTGAGCAGCGCCGGGAGGAGCAGGAGCTTCCGTACGATATCCGGCTCCAGGACGATCCGGCCCTGGACGCGGGCAAGGTGCGACTGGCGTCGGACGACTTCGGCCCTGGCTACCGCCGAGGCACGATACGCATCTACCATCGGAGCGACGGCGTTATCGAGCGCTTCCCCATGGGCGACATGGTCATCGCTCCCGCCCGGCCCAAGGTGTTCCTCGTGGGGACCAAGGGGCGGAGCGGGCTGCCCGAGCGGCTTCAGGGCGAGCGCGTGATGCATGCGACGGCGTACTCGGGCGAGGACCCCGTCCTCAGCAACCGTACGGCCATCGGACTGCCCACGGGGCGAGGTGTCATCGCCGTGGATCCCACCGTGATCCCCTACGGCACCAAGATGTGGGTCGAGGGCTACGGCTTGGGCGTCGCGGGCGACTGTGGCGGAGCCATCAAGGGCGACCGCATCGATTTGTGCTACGACTCCTACGCCGACGCCCTCGAGTACGGCCGCAAGCAGGTTCGCGTCCGGTTCATACCGTGAGCGATCTCACCCCCTCGCAGCGTGTGCGGCAGGCTCTGGCGGCCGCCGGCCATGACCCCCTGAAGGCCCTCTCTCAGAACTTCCTCACCGATCCCAACATACTGCGTCACATCGGCGATGCGGCGTGCGTCGCGCCCGGCGACCACGTTCTGGAGATAGGTCCGGGCCCGGGCGTACTCACGGTGGAGCTTCTCGCGCGCGGCGCCAAGGTCCGTGCGGTCGAGCTCGACGGCGGCCTGGCGGGCTACCTGCAAGACGCCTTCCGTGGCCGGCCGCTGGAGGTCATCCGGGGCGACGTTCTGGAGATGGACCTGGCGGAGCTGGTGGACGGAGACAGGCCGTGGACGGTCGCATCGAACCTGCCGTACTCCATCTCCACGCCTTTCATGTACGAGCTAGCGACGGTTGCCCATCGGCTCGAGAGGGCTGTGCTAACGCTTCAGCGGGAGGTCGCCGAGCGGGCGTGTGCGCCGGCGGGACATCCGGCCCGTGGGGCGGTGAGCGCGGTGGTGCGGCGCCGGCTGGGCCCGGCGATCCTACGACGCATTCCCGCGTCCGCCTTCCATCCCCCGCCCAGGGTGGAGTCGGCTCTGCTGGAGCTGGTGCCTTCGGATCGCGCTCCCGAGGAGGCCACCGCCGAATCCTACCGAACTCTGGTTCGCGCGGCCTTCGGACAGCGCCGCAAGACCCTCGTGAAAGCCCTCGCCATGGGGCCCGATGCCATCGCCAAGGCGGAGGCTTTGGCCGTGGTCGCCGCCGCGGGGCTCTCGGGTCGCGAGCGCGCCGAGGAGATCGGCGAGGAGGAGTTCGACCGCATGGCGCGCGAACTCGACCGATTGAGAGGACTTGGGCCGTGAGATCCATCACGATCAAGGTGCCGGCTAAGATCAACCTGCACCTCAAGGTGCTGAGGCCGCCGCGGGACGATGGCTTCCACGAGGTCCGTAGCATCATGCAGGCAGTGGCGCTGGCCGATGTGGTGGAGCTGGCCCTGACGGACGAGGCGGGGATCGGCCTAACATGCACCGACCCCACCGTCCCCACCGATGAGAGCAATCTCGCCGTTCGCGCGGCGATCCAGTTCTACCAGGTCGTCGATGCTCCTTCGCTGGGCGTCGGCATCCACATCCGGAAGGGCATTCCCCTGGAGGCGGGTCTGGGCGGCGGGTCCGCCGATGCGGCCGCTACGCTATTCGGCCTGCGAGCTCTTCTGGCGCCCAATGTGCCCAATGGCCACCTGGAGAGCATGGCTGCCGACCTGGGCAGCGACGTGCCCTTCTTCATCGCCGGCGGAACGCAGGTCGCGCTGGGGCGAGGGGACATGCTGGCACCCGCCACCCACCCCCTGGGCGACACGGCCCTCGTCATCGCCAAGCCCGAGGCCGGCTGCTCGACCCGAGAGGTATACTCGCGCTACGATGCCGGCGTGGGTACGGGCGAAGACGCGGCACCCCTGGCCGAAGCGCTGTCGGCCCTGGCCGACCGCCGGCTGGATGAGGTGGTGGGGAACGATCTGCGGCCCGCCGCCGTAGCCGTCACGCCCGACGTGTCCAGGATGCTATCGGCCATGGCCGACTGTGGGCTTGGGCCCGTCGAAGTTACAGGATCCGGCTCGGCGTGTTTCGGCATCGCGGAGTCCGAGGGCAAGGCCATCGAGGCCGCCCGGGCGCTACGCGAGACATTCCCCTTCGCCCAGGCGTGCATGACCTGGTCGGGCGGATGCGAGGTGCTTCGTGAGTAGTACGGTGAGCGCGGTCCTGTTGGCGGGGGGACCCACCAAGGGCGATCTGCTGGAGCATACCCGGCAGCCGTATCGCGCCTTGATCCCCCTGGGCGGCCGGACCCTCCTGGAGCACAGCCTGACGGCCCTGGGCGAAGCCCGGTCCATCGACTACACCGTGGTGGTGGGGCCCGCCGAGTGCCGCCCCTACGTCAACGCGTGTGGCGAGGGGTTCGGGTGGATGCCCATGGGGGAGACTCTTGTGGACAACCTGATGGCCGGGGTGCAGGCTCTGGGCGCGGAGACGGATGTGGTCCTCGCGTGCGCCGCCGACGCGCCTCTCATCACCGGGGCGCTCGTCGACCGCGTGGTGGCCGCGGCCCTGGAGCGGTCGGCTGATTTCTGCTATCCCATCGTGCCCCGAGAGGTCTGCCAGAGTGCCTTCCCGGCCGGCCGCCGGACCTACGTGAGATTGCGCGATGGGGCCTTCACGGGCGGGAACTTGATGGCCGCCTCTCGCGAGTTACTGATGGAGCATCAGGGCCGCATCGCGGAGATCTTCGCGGCCCGGAAGTCGCCCATGAAGCTGGCCCGCATCCTCGGCCTGGGTCTCGCCCTGCGCTTGCCTCTGGGCCTGGTGTCCATCGGTGATGCCGAGGCGCGGGCTGGGAAGATCCTGGGGTTCCCCGTATCTGCGTGGATCTGCGATGATCCCGCCGCCGGCGTGGATGTGGACAAGCTAGCGGACTTGGAGACCGTGGAGCAGGCTCTGGCACCACAGCACGGATAATCGGTCTTGAACGCGAGAGGACGAGGGCACATGGATGCACGAGCCGCTCGGTATGTGGAGCCAGGCCGCCTGGAAGTGCGCCGGGTCGACGTGCCCGAGCCGGGACCCGGCGAGGTGCGGATCCGCGTCGGCGGCTGCGGTGTGTGCGGCTCGGATCTGCATTTCTTCTCGGGAGCCTGGGATCCCCCCAAAGACGCGACCCCCGGCCACGAGGTGAGCGGCGTGGTCGAGTCGGCTGGGGTAGGGGTGTCCTCCCTTGCCATCGGCGATCCGGTCAGCATCGAGCCCCTCCGGTACTGTGGCGAGTGCGAGCACTGCCTTGGCGGAGCCCACAACCAGTGCGAGGACGGCGGGTTCTTCATCGGCAAGGAAGACGGCGGGTTCGGCGAGCTGATGATCGCGCCCGCCATGGCGTGTCACCCCGTCCCCGACGGAGTAACCCTTGAGGAAGCCGCCTTGGGCGAGCCCCTGGCGGTGGCGATACATGCCATCCGGCAGGCGCGAGTGGGATCGGGGCTGTCCGTGGGGGTCGTCGGGGCGGGCACCATCGGCCTGCTGGCGGTCGCGGCGGCCCGAGCGGCGGGCGCAGGGACCATCATCGCCTCGGCCCGCCATCCGCACCAGGCCAAGGCGGCGAGACTTGCCGGTGCCGATGCCATACTGCCGACGGAAGGCGATGCCTTCGTGTCGGCCGCCGAGGAGGCATGTCCGGGCGGGCTCGATGTGGTGGTCGAGACGGTCGGCGGCGGCGCCGAGCCCGTGGCGCAGGCCATGGCCTTGGCACGCAAGCGCGGGACAGTAGTCTTCCTCGGCGGGTTCCCCGGCCCCATCGAGATGGACCCCCGGACCATCGTCTACAAGGAGCTGCATGTGATCGGGAGCTTCACCTACGCCCGGCCCGGGCCGGGGCTACGATCCGACTTCCAGTTGGCCCTGGACTGGATGGCTGCCCGGCGAGTCGACGTGGCCAGCATCATCACCCACCGCGTACCCCTCGACGAGATCCAGCGGGCCCACGAGATCGCGGCGGATAAGTCTTCGGGGAGCATCAAAGTGGTCGTGAAGCCGGCCCAGGAGCCTGTTTAGCCGGCGACCATCGAGACCTCGGCAACGGTGACGCGGTTGCGGCCACTCTCTTTGGAGTGGAAGAGGGCCCGGTCGGCCGCCTCGAAGGCCGATTCCAGGGACATACCGGTCTGGGGCACCACATTGGCCAGTCCGATGCTGACGGTGAGGGGGCCGTCGCCGCCGCCGCCGCGCTTCAGGCCGCGCCGCTCCACCGCCGCCCGCATGGCCTCTGCGCTCGCCTTCGCCTCTTCGAGGGTCAGCTCGGGTAGCACCGCGGCGAACTCCTCGCCGCCCCACCTTCCCACGAACTCGCCGGCTCGCTCGAAGCATGAGGCCATGACCCGAGCGACGGTGACCAGGCACTGATCGCCCTCCAGATGGCCGTAGGTGTCGTTATAGGCCTTGAAGTGGTCGATGTCGGCCACCACGATGGTCACCGGCCGCTGGGTGCGCATGGCGCGACGCCATTCGGAGCTGGCGTGCTCCTCGAAGGCCCTGCGGTTGGGCAGCCCAGTGAGGGCGTCCTGGAGCGAGCGGTCGATGAGGGCCTGCTCGGCCTCCTTGCGCTCGGTGATGTCCTGCAAGATGCCCAGGGAGGCTCGCACCTCGTCCGTCTCCTCATCGCGGATGGGCACGGCGGAGTCGCTCAGCCAGCGGTGCTCCCCATCATCGGTGCGAATGCGGTAGTCCACGCGCCATCGGTCCACCTCGCCGCGCAGGAATGCGTAGCGGTAGGCCTCCAGTGTGGCGTAGTCACCGTCCCCGGCGGCGACACTCTCCAGAACGCGGGCCACCAGCGCGGTCTCCGGCTGGGTGTCCTCGGACACACCGAGGAGCGAGTGGAACCCGGCCCCGATGAAGTCGTACCGGGCGCGTCCGTGGTCGTACTGGTAGGGCACGCCCGCGGCGTTGGCGATGGCCTGGCGATAGAGGGACTCGGACTGGCGCAGGGCCTCCTCCGACTGGCGACGCTCGGTCACGTCCCGCACCATCAGCAGCAGGGCCACATCGCCCTGGAACCGGATGGCCCGGCCGCTCTGCTCCACCTGCAAGTGGTGGCCGTCTCGGCGAATGAGCTCGATGTCGCTCACCGCCGCCTGGGCATCGCCCGAAGCCTGGCGTGCGTACAGATCCCTCAGGGTCATGCGGCTCCGTGGGTGAACCAGAAGCTCGAAGGAATGGCCCTGGAGCTCGTCGACGCTGTAGCCAAGCATGTCGGCCATGCTCGCGTTGGCAAGGCGGACGGTGCCATCCTGCACCACTGCGATCCCATCGCTGGCGCGCTCGACCACGCTCCGATGTAGCTCCTCGGACTCTCGCAGCTTCTCCTCGCTCTTACGCAGGTCGCTGACGGCGTCCCAGAGCTCCCGCGTGCGGACCTGTATCTCCCGCTCCAGGGCCTCCCGGCGCGAGCGCTCCTCGGCATCCACGCGCCCGGTGAGAGGCAGTGATAGCAGTATGACCGCCAGGACGAAGCCCGCGCGGGACATATGGGTCGCGATGGACTCGGTGGGCAGAACGCCCACATGGGCCAGGACCACGGCCAGGGAGCCCAGGAGGAAGACCCCCCAGGACACCACGAAGTAGCGAGCCGCGTTCCGTCCGGAGCGCCATCCCGTGATGCCCGCGATCAGTATGGCAACGCAGCACGCTGCAGCGACACCATGGACGAGCCACTCGCCCAGGTATGGGTCGTAGAGGTAAACTCCGCCCGTCACGCCGGACGCGATGGCGAGTACCAGCAGAAGCCGGTCCTGCCATGGGGCGTAGTAGCGTGTATCGAGGTAAGCGCGGGCGAAGGCCGTGCCCGCCGCCAAGGTCGCGCAGCAGAAGAGCACCACGGACACGCTGGCCCATGCAGGCCAGTGGGGCCAGAGGTACTCATGGCCATAGCCTGTGTAGCTGAGGTCGTAGAGGGCGAAGCCGAGTACGAACAGGGCGTAGTACAGGTAGCTTCGGCTCATCAAGCCCACGTACACGCTGATGTTGAAAACGGCGATGATGAGCAGGAAGCCGTAGAAGATCATGGCCAGGGTCCGCTCGAAGCGGGCCGACTCCTCGAAGGCCTCGGTTGTCCAGAGCATTGCTCCGAGCTGAACCGGGCTGGGGCTCTGGGCCCGAACGTAGTAGGTAGCTTGCTCGCCGGGGGCCAGGAATATGGGGAAGGCGGGCTGCCGGTGGATTAACCGCCGGCTGTAGAAGGGCTCGCTGAGGTCGGCGGACATCTCCGTGTAGCCGGAGCCGGTTGGGGCGTAGAACTCCACGTGGTGAGCATTGGGCAGGGGAAGCTCCAGGCAGAGATCGGCGGGCTCGCCCGAGAGATTCTCCACCTCCAGCCGAGCCCAGACCGCCGCGGGCGTCAGGCCGAAGGCGGCGCCGTAGCCCTCCTTGGGCTCGAAGAGGTCTGCCTTGCTCTGGAGCACATCGTTCAGAGTGGCTTCGCGGGTCTCGTCCTCCCAGTACTCCATCCTGGAGCCCACTGGGAGGCGGGTCCGCCCCTCCTCCCAGGTCGCCGATGGCTCCTGAGCGAGGGCTGGCGGGCATTGGGCCAGGCCGTACAGCAGCAGACCGGCTAGGACGAACCATCGCCCCAAGGCCGGCGTTCGTGCCGCTATGCTGCCCGAGTCCCTAAACACCTTTTTGCCTCGCCATCTGCCCGCGTGCTCTCAATGCGGCCCCCGAGCGCAGACCTGCGAGACCCGGAGCCGCCCGCGTCTATACGGTATCCTTCCATGTGCCGGCTCGGGATGAAGGTGATTGCTGACAATCGACGCCCGTGTATAGCTACACTAGCGCGGGCCTTTGCCGGCGCCGCTCCGTCCGTGCACACAGATGCGAAATGCATGTAACATCCGTTGCTAAGACTGGCTCGAATACTCCGGGAGACACTGAGAGGAAGGTCATCATGCGATCGGGGACCCTGGTACTCGCATTGCTGGCAGCCATGCTCGCGACGGCTGCCGTGGGTCAGGAGGAAGCGCCTGGGCCCACCCCTGAGGGCCCGGTTCTGGACCACCTGGACCGAATGGGCGTGCCCGAGGAGCTGCGGCCATCGGTTATCGCGATGCTCCGCGGCAACGTGAATCCCATGCTGATGGTTCTGATTCTGGAGGAGCTGGACCGGGGGCAGGACTTGAGCGCCGTCGGACCCGCCCTCATGCTTTCGGGGAACATGTTCTCCATGGCTCCGCCTACCCCGTTGGCGGCGGCTAGCCCGGGCAGGTTGATCATCACGGAGGGCGGCCGCTCGTACGTGGTCGATACCGAGGCCATGGAGGTCATCGCCTCCGGCCCCCTCGCCGGGTACGAGGAGCGCCGGCTCGCCGGGCTCTCTGAGATGATGACCGCCCTGAGCGCTGTGGGAACCCACCGGGCCCTGGACGAAGAGGCCGCCATGCCCGCCGACCTGGCCGCGCTGATCGAGCAGGATCCCGACGCCGCTCTGCAGCCCTTCCTGGACTGGCTGGGCCTCGATCCACAAGCCAAGGCGGCCGCTACCGCGCTCGCCGACAACCGTGTCGAGCCGATGACTGCGCTCATGCTCATGGACGGCATGGGCGGCATGGGCGGAGGCATGGACGACTTCTTCTTCCTCAGCGCGTTCGGCGGGATGCGGGGTGGTGGACCCGCGAGCCCGCTGATGCTCGATCACGGCACCCATTCCTACCTAGTGGATAGCGGCAAGGTGGAGAAGATCGATCTGGCCACGGGACAGTCGGCCGGATGGGTCCGCTATCGTGAGGACCCGCTGATCAAGGCCGCCGAGCTGATGGAGCTACTGGCCCCGACCCTCACCGCCGCGCGGGACCAAGCGGTCCAAACCGCTTGCCTGAGCAACGTGCGGCAGATCTGCACGGGCATTCTCTCCTACGCCCAGGATCACGACGAACAGTACCCGCCGGCGGAGTGGGTCGATGCCGTCATGCCGTACATGATGAATGAGGACATCCTCCGCTGTCCCGCTGCTCCCGATCTGTTGCCGGGGTACACCCTCAACGCCAACCTCGCCGGCCTCAACCTGGCCGAGATGAACATGCCGGCGCACACGGTCTTGCTGTTCGATGGCGATGGCGTGGAGGCCGGGGGGGCGGAGAATCTGGCGTTCCGCCATGACGGTGGCGCCATGATCGGGTTTGCGGACGGGCACGCAAAGTACTTCACCGCCGAGCAGCTGGCCGAGGCGGATCTGGTATGGGAGCTTGAGTTCGAATTGGGGCCGTAGCCGGGCCCCCCGCTGGGTGGGTCGGGAGGCGAGGGTGCTATGTCCTCGCCTCCCATTCCTCTTGACCAGCCACGTGGCACTGCCGTACGAGTAGGCGAGCAGGGGAACCGTCGCTAAGCTGGCCCGCCACCGGGTCCCAGTCGGACTCCACCGTATGCGGGCCCCGAAGCGACCGAATGGGGCAGCCGGAGCACGGCGGGTGCCCGGCATGGCCGCGCTCGAGCATCTCGGCCATGACTCGGTAGCAGTCCTGGAGCCTGAAGAGGGTCACCGGGCTCTGGCCGATCCAGCCCCGGCGGTATAGGCCCAGCCGCTTCATCTCGGCATCGACATGCTCATTCGGCTCCATGATGGGGCACGACCGCTCCCGCCAGCTCCAGGTTCGCAGGTGCACGATGCCGTTGCCCGGCAGCCTCACGGGCAGCGCCTCGGTGCGGCGGCCCAGGCAATGGGCGCCCGTCGTCGTCTCCACCACGTGCTTCAGGGTATTCGTGGAGTAGTCGGTCCCGAGGAACAGACCCCAGCCACCTCGGGCGCAGAGCTTGCCCAGGGGCGAGTCGTGACCCATGGTCAGGGTCAGGTGATGCTCGTCGACCAGCTCCGCGGCGCCGCGTCCCCATGCAGCGTAGGCGTGGGTCGGGTTGAGGCTGCGGCACACACCCGGCATGCGCCAGAAGGTCTCGGGGACGGCGCCGTTGGTGGTGGGCGTTCTCGACGGATCGAACAGACCGGCGCCACCAGGCTTCCAGGGGGCCTCGTGGTTGAAGCTCGGCATTAGTAGTGTGCCCGTGTCGCCGACGGCCTCCATCAGCGCCTCGATGACGGCGGGGGGCCCGCCCTCCACGTGGCCGAAACTGGACAGCGACGAGTGGACCATCAGCCCCATGCCGCGCTCCACGCCGAGGCCCCCGACCCCGTCGGCGATGTCTTGCCCGCGGATCACGGCGTCTCCCCCGACAGGTCGATGATGTGGCCCAACTCGACCTCCACATCCAGCTCCTGCAGGAAGCAGCCGGTGGGATGGTCGGCCTCGGGCGTCTCACGCACGTCGGCCACGTCACGGGAGCGTACGGCGATGGACCGGGCGCCATCGACCAGCTCGAAGTAGCGGCACTGCATCCTGCCATCACGGAAGTGAGACAGGGCCCCCCCGTTCACCCAGGTGGTCCCGGCGGCGCGCTCGATCATCTCGGGCTGGGCCTGAACCTGCCCATGGACGTGGCCGGAGAAGGAAACGTCCACCCGGCGCGAGGCCAGCACCTCGTCCAGGGGGCCGGCGGGGTTGAGGCTGTAAGGCTTGACGTCGGTATGCCACGCTCGGCCCATGATCCCGTGGTGGCTGCATAGTATCACGGCCTCATGGGCCGCTTCAGCCGTCGCGAGCTGACCATCGAGCCACTGGATCTGGGCATCGCTGATCCAGCCGCCGTACGCCACATCGGACGGGTTGGAGTGGTACCGCTCCGTCGCCAGCACGATGAAGCGCACGTTCCCGGCAGCGAAGCTGTAGTAGGGGCCCGGCGCGTAGGAGAGGTAGTCGACGAACCGCTCCAGGGACCGGGCGTCGCTGCGCTCGCCGGTCTCGTCGCCCTCCAGCTTGGGGCTGAAGTCGTGGTTGCCCAAAGCCCCGAGCACCCTCGGCCGCAGGTGTCCCTGGAGCTCGGCCATCAGCTCGAAGGACTCATCGGTGCCCCAGTCCATCAGGTCGCCCAGCAGCAGAACGTAGCGGGCGTCCGGAAGCCGCTCGTTCACGTCCTCAACGAACATCATGAAGGACCGGGCCGACAGCGGCTGGTCAGGTAGCAGATGGATATCCGAGGCGACGACCACGCCGACGGGGTCCCTGTTCTGCGACTTGCCCGGAGCCGCGAGGCCGAGGGCTGCCGCTCCGGCGGCCATGTGGCCCACGAAGCTCCTCCGCGTAAGTCGGCCGACGCCACGGCCGTGTGTGATGCCCATACTACCCGTCCTCACCAGCAAGGTCCCGACCGTCCTAACGCGCTCCGCATGCCTGCAAGCACGCCTGCATGTGGCCGCGGGATTCGGAGGCGATCACGGCACATCGCGCTACGTTGTAGTTCGATGAGCCGATGACCTCCAGGTCCAGCGGGCCCCGGTAGCCGTGCTCGTGAAGCACGCGGATGTACCCGACCAGGTCGATGTCGCCCCGGCCGTTGGCCTGGTTCTCGGGAAGCCCGGGGTTCTGCTGCCGGCCCTGGCAGTCCCGGATGTGGACGTGCTTCACGCGCCCGATGACGGCGGCGATGGCCTCCACGGGGTTCTCGCCGGCCCGGTGGATGTGAGACGGGTCCATGTCGATGCCGAAAGCCGGCACGTCGATCTCCTGCATGGCCTTCAGCGTGGTCGGTGTGTTGTAGATGCTCGCGCCCACATGGGCCTTCACGCAGAGGGTCAGGCCGTAGTCGCCCGCCATCTTGGACAGGCTGCGGAGTGAGTCGATGACCGCCTTCCACTCGTCGGGGTCGTCGGACTTGCCGCCGGGCCCGCAGTTGACGATGGGGATGCCGATCTCCTTGGCGGCCTTGAAGGCTGTCTCCATGCGCGCCGGATCGCGCGAGGGCTGCTCCATGGCGTGGAGGGCCAGCCCGAACTCCTGGGATAGGTCTTTGATCTCGCTCGCCACGCTCTCCCAGCGGTCGAGAACCAGGTGCTGGCTCATGCCATCGATGGCGGAGACCTCGATGCCGTCATAGCCCGCCATGGCGATGTACTTGAATGCCGTTCTCATGCTGTGTCCGCCGAAAAGGACGGAGTTCGCGCCGAGTTTCATCTCGTTGCCTCCTGTTGTCGCTTTCACGTCAAGGGCACTGCGCAACCGTGTGCCCGGCGTGGTGTCGTCGGTCCGGGCCCGACTGCGTTTCCGGGCCGGGCTCCTATTTGCGCGCAGGAATGCCCGCTAGTCCAGCACCGCCGGGTCGCCGTGCAGCGGCGGCAGCGGGTGAGGCCGGACCATGGCCCCGCCGTTCTCGTGGGACTCGATCACCGCCCAGGTGTATTCCAGGGCCGCCAAAGCGTCGCGCCCCGAGGCTCTCACGTCCTCGTAGAAGACCCCGTTGGTGATGTCCTCCAGGAAGGCGTGGAGTCGGCGTGGGAAGGTCTGGGTGAAGTCGCTGATCCCCGAATCGTGGACGATGGGCCCGTCCATCTCGCCCATGTCCATATCCTCGGGCTTCGCCTCCGAGGTGGGACCCGGCCAGTAGTAGAGCTTCTCGATGCAGTTCTCGATGCAGAAAGTGCCCTTGGTGCCCGCCACCTCGCAGCTCCACCACCCGCCGAGGCCGTACGACGCATCGCCTCTCTGGCTGAGCAAGTAGCCGACGCAGTCGTTCTCGAAACGCACGTGAATGCTAGCGGTGGAAACCATGGTGTCATCCACGCGCCGACGCCATCCGGGCCGGTTGCAGAAGGCCTGGACGTGGGTCACGTCACCGCAGAAGTACCGCATCACGCTGAAGGGGTGACTCAGAAAGGCCTTGAGGTGGAAATAGGGCCAACCTTTGATGCGCCGGTTCCCGGGGGGAGTGTAGTCCTCGGGCTCGCCGCCGTTGAAGCCCATCTTGTGTAGGCAGAAGACCAGCTCGCCGACCTGCCCCTCGTCCATGTACTGGCGGGCCCGCTCGGCGGGCGGGGTGAAGTAGTGGTTGAGGTTGCAGCCGAAGTACACCTTCTGCTCGGCGGCCAGGGCGACCATCTCCCGGGCCTCGATGATGTCGGCGGAGAGAGGCTTCTCACAGAGGACGTTCTTCCCAGCCTCCAGGGCCTCCATCACCGGCTCGTAATGCCAGCTCGCGTTCTCGTAGCCGCCGGTGGTGACATCGACGATGTCTAGCTCGGGCTCACCGTCGAGCATGTCCGCGAGGTCGTAGTACGCCTTGACGCCGTACTTCTCGGCGGCCTCGTCGGCCCGCTCCTTGACTACGTCGCAAACGGCGACCAAGTCGCCCAGGGGCTCGTTCTGGTAGGCATCGCCGTGGGTATTGCCGATGCCGCGCATTCCCACGATGCCGATCTTCAGTGCCATCTAAACACGCCTCCCAAGGGTGCGGAGAAACTGGCGGGGCAGGCTCCACGGCCGTCCCCGGTGGTGCGCTCCCCAATGGTTCCGCGTCGGGTCGCTCAGGCCTGCATGGCGCGCCGGAACTCGAGGAGCCGAGTCTGCCCCGCTTCGAAGGGACAATCGAACCCCCGGCCCTGGGCCCTAAAGCCGTCGAAGAGGTCCGTGGCAGCGGCGGCCTGAGGAAGTCGAACCACCGCACGGCCCGCCGCCGGAGCCGTCACGCTGACCAGCTCCCTCGCCGCGTGGACGAAGAACCCCGTGGGTGCATAGCAGTGCACGCCGGCGGATTCGGCCCACTGACGCCAAAGCTCGGAGGAGAGGGGCGGGGCCCCCAGCCAGATCAGCCGTCCGCCGCCGGGCAGTGTCCGCTCCGCCGAGGCGGGAGCACCGTCGGGATACCGGAACCGTCCCGCGCTTCGGGCCTGGAGTCTGGGCCGGACCGCGTCGGGATGGGATGCCACCGAGGGCGTGCCCTCGAGAGCCCCGGTGGGGAGTGGCTCGTCGATCACTTCCAGCGGCAGGCCCAGCAGCTCGCCGGGGCGATCGGGCCGCCAGCGTCCGTCTTGAGCGGCCACCAGGCCCACGGGCCCGACCACCGCCACGGTCAGCTCGCCTCGGTCGAGAAGGCCGCGCAGGCGCTCCAGGTCAGTGTCGGTGGCGGCGCTGGCCGATGCAACCACCACCATCTTGATGCGATCGGGCAGCCGGCCCAGGTCGGAAAGGAGCCAGGTCCCGACGGGCGCGCCCGTCCGGCCGACGGCGTGCAGCAGCCGCTTGTTGGTACCATTGAGCCAGGTCGATCCGGGGGGCGTGAAGGCGAAGGTGGTGTCATCCACCAAGAAGGCGATCTCCTCGACTGGCGTCCGGTCGAGCCGCATAGCCCGGCGGGCCAAGGCGGCGTGCCGCTGGAACTCCTCCTGGAGCTGGTCGTCCCGGTGCCAGGTGGCGAACAGCGAGAACTTCTGGCTCATGGCACCGCGAACGGCATCGGCGGCGAAGTTGCGGCGGTGCATGTGGATCGCCCCACCGACGGGATCGTCGGGATCGTACAGCACATGCCATGGGCCCGGATGCAGCCAGGAGAAGAGGTCGTTCTCGTTGCAGTACAGCTTCCCCTCGGCGGCCACGCTCTCGTAGGCGACCACATAGGGGTTGTAGCCGTTGGTGAGCTGCCGGAAGTCATGGAGCGGAATGCCTGCCACGAAATCCACATGGCGATCGTCCAGCACCCGGCGGGCGTCGAAGTGGCCCGCCAGGGCTTGGCGCGGCTCACCGGCGAGCTGGATTACATAGCCGTGGAAGGTCCCGACGAGGCTGCGGCCGCCCGTCTCCTCCTTCACCACCCTGGCGAAGTGCCCGATGACCTCCGCCGTCAGCTCCGACAGGTGCCGGTGGTACAGGGCGGCCAGGCGATGCTCCGGAGTGTCGGGATAAAGGTCGTGACCCTCGGGACTCCGATCCGACTGCGATGGCACGGGGGCCGGGCCGCTGGCCTCGATCCCTCGCTCGCCGAGCCACTCCAGGAAACGCTTCTGGGCCGGGGCCGAGTAGTCCGCATACGCGCCCTCATTGCACGCCCAGTGGAACCACTCCTCGGTTACCTCACACGTGATCCAGAAGCCCGCCAGACGGCTGGCCCAAGGGCGGCTTAGGCAATGGCGGATGGTGCGGCGCAGCGCTTCCTCCTGGTCCTGAAGCCACTGGGAGGAGGCGATGGAGGGGGCCCGGTAGGCGGAGCCCTCCTCCCAAGGCAGAAGCCCGGCCTCGCTCTCCACGAGGCAGGTCTCATCGGGGTTCTCGTGGGCCCAGGTCCGGGGGAGGGCGAGGTTCACGCGGGGGAACAGCAGCCCATCGGGCGCGTGCTCCAGCGACTGGCAGACCTTCTCATCGATCTCCGTGTAGTCGTACCCGCCACCCGGCTCCAGAGGTGAGGATGCGATGTGATGGGCGTGTCCGCCGGTGGACACGGGCATGCAGAACACGTTGGCGCCGTGCTGCGCGAAGTCGCGCACACTTCCGGGCTGGTAATCGTATGAGGCGTATCCCTGCCAGACTGAGGGCCTTCCATCGATGTGCAGCGCGGGCCGGCCGAGGTGCTCCTCGACGCTCGCCGTGGGAAGGCGAGGCGGCGCCGCGTCCACCCGAGCCGTAACCTGGGGCCCATCGGCCCGGTATCCGGCGACCACGAGACCCACGTCGTACTCGCCGCCCGGCAGGTACCATGGCACTTGCCGGCGGATCGTCGTGCCATCGCGGATCCTGCCTGCTTCGGCCCCCGAAAGCCGGACGCGCCAAAGCGTCCGCTCCCGCTGGCGGAGCTCGATGTCGATGGGACGCTCGCCCGGGGGCCGGGTGGTGCGAGCGGTGATCTCCACCTCGCGGCCGGGGGTCAGGATGCGCGGTAAG